>JALZOH010000182.1 GCA_030857305.1 Acidobacteriota bacterium | reverse complement strand
CGAAATTAATTGAGGCTCTGGCGCAAATCAAATCACGCACCGGAAAACCCGCACCGAAAAAATAGAAGAAGCAGCGAAAATTCTGAGCTTCGACTTTGTTAATGGAGCAATTCATATTTGCTTCATTTTTTTTTGTTTTTTATGCTTGAACAATGTCGACCAATAGATTTACGCTTCCGTCTTTCGCCAAAATAAATTTATTTCTGCGTATCAAAGGCAAGCGGACGGATGGGTTTCACGAGCTTTGCACAGTTTTTCAGACAGTCTCTCTGAAGGACAACCTCACGTTTTCAGAACATTCTGAATTGATTCTAACGTGCGACACCGAAAGAATCCCGCTTGACGATAGAAATTTAATAATAAAAGCTGCCAACTTATTAAAGGGAAAATACGAGGTAAAAACCGGCGCAAAAATTCACCTTGTGAAAAATATCCCGTCCCCGGGCGGACTCGGCGGCGGTTCATCAAATGCTGCTGTTGCTTTGCTCGGACTTATCAAGCTTTGGAACATCGAGATTGATTTTGCAAATCTGGTTAAGCTCGGAAAGCTCCTCGGTTCGGACGTTCCTTTCTTTTTTTACGGAGGAACGGCAATCGGGACGGGACGCGGTACTGAAATTTTTACGCGCGAAGAAATAAGCGAAAAAAACATTTTGATTGTGACGCCCGGAGTGAATGTCTCAACCGCCGCTGCGTTCGGATGTGTGAATGTCCGGCACTTGACAAATAATAGCTCAAAAAGTATTCTTCAAATTTGTCGTCACGAGGCAGAATCAATACTTTTACAGCCATCGATGTTGAAAAATGATTTTGAAGAAATTGTTTTCAAGCTTGAACCGGAGATTGAGCGCGTAAAGAAAAGTCTTCTTTTGAACGGAGCAAAAACAGCATTGATGTCCGGCAGTGGAGCGAGCGTCTTTGGTATATTTGAAAATGAGAAGCATCTGCAAACTGCGTTTAATTATTTGAAAAGCGAGCGAGATTGGCGCGTGTTTCCGGTACAAACAGTTTCGCGCCCGAATTACTTTGAATCGCTGAAACACTTCGATAGTTTGCTCCGAACGGATTGCTGATATTATTGGGGCGTAGCCAAGTGGTAAGGCACCGGGTTTTGGATCCGGCATTCGTAGGTTCGATCCCTCCCGCCCCAGCCATATTAAAAACGACGAGCAGCTTTAAGAAAAAAGGAGTTGCTCGTTATTTATTTATATTTTGCAGACGAAGATGAGTGTTACAGGCAATATCAAAGTGTTTTCGGGCAATGCCCACATCGATTTAGCTGAAGAAATTTGCCGCCATTTGAGTTGTGATTTGGGAAAATCAAGTACCGACAGGTTTTCCGACGGCGAATTTAATTATCAAATTGAAGAAAACGCGCGCGGCGCCGATGTGTTTATCATTCAGCCGACTTGTCCGCCGTCCGACCAGAATTTAATGGAATTGTTGATCATGCTCGACGCTTTTCGGCGCGCGTCGGCGGAAAGAGTAACGGCGGTTATTCCGTATTTCGGTTACGCGCGCTCTGACAAAAAAGATCGTCCGCGCGTTCCGATTGCCGCTAAACTGATCGCCAATTTAATTGTAACGGCTGGAGCGCAGCGTGTTTTAACGGTCGATCTGCATGCTTCACAGATTCAAGGATTTTTTGACGTGCCGGTTGATCATCTTTATGCGGCTCCGGTGATTGTTGATTATTTTCAACAAAATCCGATTGAAGATTTGATTGTCGTCGCGCCGGATACGGGCGGAGCCGAGCGCGCGCGGGCTTATGCCAAGCGTTTGAATACCGGTTTGGCGTTGTGCGATAAACGACGCGAAAAGGCAAATGTTGCCGAAGTGATGAATATTGTCGGTGATGTACAAAATAAAAATTGTTTGATAATTGACGATATGTGCGACACGGGCGGAACAATCTGCAAAGTCGCGGATGCGCTTCATCAAAGCGGCGCAAAAAACATTTATGCGTGTTTTACCCACGCGGTTTTGTCGGGAAAAGCCACTGAGAATTTGAGCAAATCGCATCTCAAAAAAATTATTGTGAGCAATACGATTCCGCTTTGCGCGAAAGGGCAAAAACTCAAGCAAGAAGGAAGAATCGAGGTTTTAAGCATCGCCAAGCTTCTTTCATCCGGTATCAAGTCAATTCACGATGAAACGAGCGTTTCGTCACTTTTTATATAGTTTTAGCAGGGAAAGGTCAAAAATTATGGCAGAGAAAGTTATTGTAAAAGCAGAAGTTAGAAAAGATCGCGGAAAAAATGACGCGCGTCGCCTGCGGGCGGCAGGAAGAGTTCCCCTTATAGTTTACGGAGGCGGCGCGGAAACCGTCGCGGCTTCGGCGTCAATTAAAGATTTGGCGGCAATTCTGCGCTCTGATTCGGGTCAAAATACGGTTTTTTCGCTTGATGTGGCGGATGCCGACACAAGTGACGTGATGTTTCACGACAGACAAATTGACCCGCTTAAGGGGCGTTTGGTTCACGTGGACTTACGCCGTTTGACAAAGGGCGAGAAAATCGAAGTCACCGTACCTATTCATCTAATTGGTGAAGCAATTGGCTTAAAGGAAGAAGGCGCCATTTTGAATCAACAATTGCGTGAAATAAAAGTTTTATGCGAGCCGAGCAAAATTCCCGAATTTCTTGAAATAGATGTTGAAAATTTGGAAATGAATGAATCGGTTCACGTTTCGGACTTAAAAGTTGGCGAGGGGATTGAAATTCACGAAACGCCTGAAACGGTTGTGGCATCGATTGTATTAGTCAAAGAAGAAGACCTTGAACCGGCACCCGAAACGGATGCTGCTGAACCGGAACTGGTTGGCGACAAAACTGAAGAAGACACTTCTGAAACTGAGTAATGCAAACGTCTTTTCCGATAGCGAAGGAAGTTACTATTGTTTGTAGAGTATGAATTCGCTTCCGGCAAAAAACTGGATGGTCATCGGTCTAGGCAATCCGGGTTTGCAGTATGAGAAAACACGCCATAATCTCGGTTTTATGTTGATTGATCTTTTGGCGCGGCAAGAAGGCACCTCGGTCAAGAGAGAAGAATGTCGGGCGTTAATCGGTCGCGCAGAAATTGAAAATCAAACGGTTGAGCTGATAAAACCGCAAACTTTCATGAATATAAGCGGTGAATCAATCAACTGTTTGTTAAAAAAGGAAATTCGGAGCGCGGAGAAACTGATTGTCATAACCGACGATTTAGCTTTACCGCTTGGAAAAATCAGACTGCGCCCAAAAGGTTCGGCAGGCGGACATAACGGTTTGAAATCAATCGGTGATTGTTTGAAGACAGAAGAATATATTCGTCTGAGAATAGGCATCCAGCCTGAACACCCCGTCGGCGAGACCAAACGGTTTGTGCTCGAGAATTTTTCCAAAGCCGAATTTGAATTAATCGAAAAAGTTTTAGAAAGAAGTGCCGAAGCAGTTCGAGCCGTTCTTTGTGACGGAACTGAAAAAGCAATGGCAAAGTATAACTGAAAATAGAAAGTGGAAAACGGTAAATAATGTGACTAACTTTATTTTCCGTTTTCCGCCTGACATTTTCCATAAAGCAAAACCTTCTTGCTTCATTTTAATAAGATGAGGCTAGACGAGCCAAAAGGAGGACAGAACATTGGCAGATAAAAGAACTTATGAAGTGATGTATGTCGTCGGAGCCGAAACGGCGGACGAGGACATTGCGAAATTGAATGAAACAATCGAACAAATAGTTGAGAAAGAAGGCGGCAGCATTGTCATCACCGAACTTATGGGACGCCGCAAACTTGCTTATCCGATTAATAAAAAAACAGAAGGTTATTATGTTTTGTTTGAAATTGAAGGTTCGGGTCAGGAAATTGCCGAACTTGAACGTCGAATGCGAGTCAACGATGCGATTTTGCGTTATTTGACGGTGCGCGTGGATGAAGAGCGTAAAACCGCTGATAGATTTCAGGCTAAACGTGATAAACGCCAAGCTCGAAGAAATGAACAAAATGGTAATGCGAATGAACTAAACGCATCGGAAGATGCCCGTGACAATCAATAAAGTGGAGTTATAAAAATGGAAAAGAAAATTAAAACAGATAACGAAGAAGTAAAGGATATTGATTTGGGCGATGAACAAAAAATTGACCGGGCAATTGTGCC
The DNA here is from genome assembly GCA_030857305.1 of Acidobacteriota bacterium. Classification (GTDB taxonomy): domain Bacteria; phylum Acidobacteriota; class Blastocatellia; order Pyrinomonadales; family Pyrinomonadaceae. The sequence continues at coordinate 1,516 of JALZOH010000182.1, read as the reverse complement.
GCCGCCACGTCGTTATCAGCGTCGTCGTCAAGGTCAGTATGTTCCCGATTATGTTGATTGGAAAGACCTTGATTTTTTAAAGCGATTTATCCCGGAAGGCGGCAAAATTTTGCCGCGACGCATCTCCGGCGTAACAGCTAAAGATCAACGCCGGGTTGCGCGGGCTATTAAAAGAGCGCGCATAATGGCTTTGATACCGTACGTTTCAGACTAAACCAGGGAGAAATTTTTTATTATGTCAACAACAACCATTCTTTTACGCGAAGATATAGATAATTTAGGCGGGCGCGGCGAAATCGTCAAAGTTAAAGCCGGATTTGCAAGGAATTTTCTGCTGCCGCAAGGCAAAGCATCTTTAGCCACCAAAGGAAATGTCAAACAGATTGAACTCGAGCGTTCATCGCTTTTGAAAAAATCGGCACACGAAAAATCCACAGCTGACGCGCAGGCTGAACAAATGAGCGGTCTTGAGCTTGTTTTTGAACGTAAGGCGGGCGAAACGGGGACTCTTTTCGGTTCGGTGACAACGATGGATATTGCCGAGTCTTTGCAATCGAAAGGCTATGAAATTGATCGCCGAAAAATTGTGTTGAAAGAAGCAATTAAGGAAACCGGAGATTATACTGTTCAAATTAAACTTCACCGAGAAGTTAATTTGGATATTCCCGTTTCTGTAACTGCTGAAGGTGCGGCAGCAGTTGACGCAAAAACTGAAAAATCTTTAAAAGCGACAACTACAACGGATGTGTCAGATTCAACTGGTGAAACTTTAGCCGTTGAATCCGAAGTTGAGTCTGAAAGTTAACAAAAGCCGCGTGAACAAACTGTGAAAATTCTTTGTTTGTTCAACTGGTTTGTAGTAGCATCAAGGCTGTAAGTTTTTGAATAAACTTACAGCCTTTTCTCTATCAAAAGTGATAAAAAGATTACAATAAAAAAGTTCTGAATTTATTTGTAAATTAGCATTTTTTAATCCTGGTTTTTACAATGGCGACACCTGAACAATTCCTCGAAAAACCGCTTCCATCGAGTCCCGACAGCGAGCGCGTGATTTTAGGCGCAATTCTCCTTGACAATCAACTTATCTCACAGGCTATCGAGCATTTATCGAAAGACGATTTCTACTCGCCTCTGCACCGCCGAATCTTTAATGCGATGATGTCTCTGTTTGAGCGCTCGGAGCGGATTGACCCGATTTTGATAGGTGAAGAACTAAAAAAAGACGGTTCAATCGATTCAATCGGCGGGATTGCCGCAATTACCAATTTAACTTACGGGCTTCCTCATTTTTCAGACATTTTAGATTATGCCAGAATCGTCAAAAGTAAAGCAACGGTTAGAAATTTGATAAAAGTTTGCAATCAAATTACCAGCGAGGCGTTGGCTGAGGAAGAAGAAGCGGAAATTATTCTTGACCACGCTGAGCAGATGATTTTCGCCTTGGCAGACGAAAGAACAAGACAAGGCTTTGCACACGTCAAACCGATTGCCGAAACTGTTCTGGCAAAAGTTCAGG
>JALZOH010000181.1 GCA_030857305.1 Acidobacteriota bacterium | reverse complement strand
GCAATGACTAATTCGTCTTTATCACGCGCGGCTTCGGCGATGATTTGCCCGCGCGGGTCGCAGAAATAGCTTTGACCGTAAAATTCGCCGATGTTCCAAGGCTCTTCGTAACCGACGCGGTTGATTGCGCCGACGAAATAACCGTTGGCAACGGCGTGCGCGGGCTGTTCCAATTTCCAGAGATATTCGGAAAGTCCGGCGACGGTTGCCGATGGATTAAAAATAATTTCCGCGCCGTTCAAACCCAAACATCTCGCGCCTTCGGGAAAATGACGGTCATAGCAGATATAAACGCCGATTCGCGCAAACGCCGTGTCGAAACACGGATAGCCGAGATTGCCGGGACGAAAATAAAATTTCTCCCAAAAACCGGGCGCGACATGCGGAATATGCGTCTTGCGGTATTTACCTAAAAACTTTCCGTCCGCGTCAATGACCGCCGCCGAATTGTAATAAACGCCCGACATTTCCTCTTCGTAAATCGGCACAATCAAAACCATTCCGTGTTGCTTCGCCACGTCTTGCATCAGCCTGACGGTTGCGCCGTCGGGAATCTTTTCAACCGCCTCATACCAGCGCGTCTGCTGTTCGGCGCAGAAATAAGGCGTGGTAAAAATCTCCTGAAAGCAGAGCATCTGCACACCTTGTTTGGCAGCATCTTCGACCATTTTCATTTGATGGTCTAAGTTTGCTTTTTTGATTTCCGCAATTGGCGCATCGGTCGGGGCAACGTTTGCCGCTTGAATCAAACCGCATTTTATTAATCTTGACATAATTTTTCCTTTTATAATTTCAAATTAATTTTCACGGAACAATCAATCCGAAATCTAAAATCTAAAATCCAAAATTGAACTAGCTCATCCAATTGATGCCCGCTTCCGGATTCCATTTGGTCGTCGTTTTCTTGAGCTTAGTCCAAAATTCGATGGAACTTTTGCCCGTGATGTCGTTTGCGCCGAAACGCGATTCGTTCCAGCCGCCGAACGAAAACGGCTCGCGCGGAACCGGAACGCCGATGTTCACGCCAATCATTCCCGCGCTGGCGTGTTCCATTACATAACGCGCCAAACCGCCGCTCTGCGTGAACACCGAAGCCGCGTTGCCATAAGGATTTTGGTTTTCGATGCGGATGGCTTCGTCGAGCGTGTCGGTTCGCATAATCGAAATCACGGGACCGAAAATTTCTTCACGCGCAACCGACATTTCGGGTGTGACAAAATCAATGACGGTCGGACCGACATACGTTCCGTTTTCCTTGCCTTCGACAACCGCACCGCGACCGTCAACCAAGACTTTCGCGCCTTGCATTTCGGCTTCTGAAATATAATTTTCGATGCGCTCTTTCGCCGCTTGAGAGATCACCGCGCCGAGATTTTTCCCGGGAACGATTTTTCGCGATTCTTCGCAAATTTGGTCAATAATCGGACTGACATTGCCGACCGCGAGCATTGCCGAAGCCGCCATACAACGCTGTCCGGCGCAGCCCGACATCGAAGCCGTCACATTTGTCGCCGTCATCGGGGGATTTGCGTCGGGCAACACGAACAGATGATTTTTCGCGCCGCCGAGCGCAACGCATCGTTTCAAATTGTGCGTGCTTTGTTGATAGACCAGTTTGGCGACTTTGGTCGAGCCGACAAAGCTAACGGCTTCAATATCCGCATGAGCGCAAATGCCTTCGACGATTTCCCTGCCGCCGTTGACAACGTTGAAAACGCCGTCGGGCAAGCCTGCTTCCTTCAAAAGTTCCGCCATTTTTATCACCGACAAAGGCACGAGTTCCGAAGGTTTCATAATCATCGTATTGCCCAAAACCAGCGCGTTCGGCATCGTCCAATTCGGCACCATCAACGGAAAATTAAACGGGACGATTGAGGCGACGACCCCAACGGGAAAATGTTCCGTGCGGCACTCCACGCCGCGACTGACTTCCAGAACCTCGCCCGCGACGAGTTGCGGCATCGAACAGGCAAACTCGGTCAACTCGATACTTTTTTCGACTTCGGCTTTTGCTTCGTCCAAAGTCTTACCGTTTTCTTCGGAAACGAGCGCGCTCAGTTCGTCAAAATTCTTTTCGAGCAAATATCTATAGCGAAAGAACACTTGAACGCGTTCTTTAATCGGCGTTTTGCTCCACGAATCAAACGCCTTTTTAGCGGATACAACCGCTGCGTTTAATTCGTCAATCGTTGACATCGGAACTTGCGACAACAAATTTCCGTCAACCGGCGAAACCACGTCCAAACTTTCCGCCGCGGTGCTTTCGATAAATTGCCCGTTGTAATAATTTTTAACTTTGCTGTATTTCATAATTTTTCTTAACTACAGAGACACAGAGGTGTTTATAAAAAAATCTTCGCTCATTCGTGATTATTTATAGTTTCATTTTTTTACAATGTGTCTGGTTGTCTCACTGGTGAAAACTCCTGCGGCGGAATTGCTTTCATCAAAACCCAATGCATAAAAAACGAAACGCCGAAGCCGACAAACCAAGCGTAATCATACAAAAGTCTGAGAGTCGGAATTATGAGTCCAATCCACGCGAAAAAGCAACCTAAAATTGTTGCGACGACAGCTCGCCAATTCCAGCCGCTCGCATATCGGTAAACTCCTTTCGTGCGATACAAATCGCCGAGATTCAAATTCTTGTTTCTGATAATCCAATAATCGGCAATCAAAACACCGGCAATCGAGCCGAGTCCGCCCGAATAACCGAGCAGCCACGAAAAAATATAACCGCTTGGGTCAGCCAATAATTTCCACGGCTGCATCAAAATTCCGACGATGCCGGTTATCAAACCGCCGGTGCGAAAGGAAATCCATTTTGGGAAAGCGTTAGCAAAATCGTTCGCCGGAGATACGACGTTTGCCGCGATGTTGACCGACAAAGTTGCAACGACAATCGTGAACATCGAAATGGCGACGACGAGCGGCTGTGAAAATTGCCCGACCAATTTCACCGGGTCCCAAAGCTCGTCCGGTTTCATCTGCGGAAAGACGACGACCGCCGCCGAAGTTATAAGGATTCCCATCGCTGCAAAAATAACCATCGTCGTCGGAAGCGCGACGGTTTGCCCGACGACCTGCTCGCGCTGGCTTTTTCCGAAGCGCGTAAAATCCGGCATATTCAAAGAAAGCGTCGCCCAAAATCCAATCATCGCCGTGAGGCTTGGAATAAAAATCTTCCAAAACTCGCCCGCCGTTTGAAACTTTCCGGGTTCATCTAATAAAAATCCAACGCCGCCCGCTTGATACAAAATCCACGCGAGCAAAATCGCCGTCATAATTAAAACAAACGGCGCAGCCCAATTTTCGACGTGCCTGAGCAAATCCATTCCGCGATAAATAATAAAAATGTTCATCGCCCAGAAAATCAAAAACGAAAGCCATTCGGTCGGCGTGTGTCCGCCGATTGCGCCGCCAAGCAAAGTTTGCCAATTCGGAATTATCGCGGCGAAAAATGTGTGAATCGCCTGTCCGCCAATCCACGCCTGAATCCCGAACCAGCCGCAGGCGACAATTGCCCGCATCAACGCCGGAAGATTCGACCCCGTTGTGCCGTAACTCGCCCGCGCGAACACGGGAAACGGAATGCCATATTTCGTTCCCGGATGCGAGTTGAGCAGAATCGGCGCGAGAACGATGATGTTGCCGAGCAAAATCGTAATCAACGCTTGCCACCAATTCATTCCCGCCGAAATCAAACCCGAAGCCATCATATAAGTCGGGATGCAGTGCGCCATCGAAATCCAAAGCGCGGCGTAGTTATACGTCGTCCAATCGCGCTTTTCGATTGGAACTGGCGCAAGGTCTTCGTTGTAAAGCGAACTTCGAGAAATTTCCTCTAAAGCATCTGCTTTTAATTCGACTCTTCCGTCGCTGTGCTGGATTGTTTCAGTCATAATCTTCAAATACTGATGCAAGTTCCGCGCTTCAAAAATTGCCCGTCGCCCGCTCCGCCATTGTATTCGCCGCTACAAATTAATTTTTCACTGCTTCGACGATGCTCAACGGCGAGCGAGTCGGAATGACTTGAGTCAGCCGGAAATCGGCGGCTTCGAGCAGTTCTCGATATTCTTTCCCGGTGCGTTCCTTGCCGCCGGTTCCGATGAGCATTTGCAGGTCTAAAATTTTCGACGGACTCGGTTCGTTGCCTTCGGGGATGACCATTTCGACGATTAAAACTTTGCCGTTTTCATTCATTGCCGAACGAATGTTTTGCAGGATTTTAATGCTTTGCTCGTCGTCCCAATCGTGAATGATATGTTTCATCGAATAAGCATCCGCGCCTGCCGGAACTGACTGAAAAAAGTCGCCGGAAACTTTTTCGACCCGCGCCGTCACGCCTTCCTTTTCGAGCAATTCGCTTTCGCTCTCGATGACCGAAGGCATATCAAATAAAATTCCCTGCATTTGCGGATTAGCTTTCAAAATTCCGGCAAGCAAAATTCCTTGCCCGCCGCCGATGTCAACCAGTTTGCCGATGCCGGAAAAATCATAAGCCTCGACAATCGCCGGAACTGCCGCCAGCGAATGACTCGTCATCGCACGATTAAAAACTTCCGCGTCTTCCGCATTGTTTGCGAGATACTCGAAAAGCTCCGTTCCGCAAGCCTTACCTTGCGCCGTTGCGCCGGTTTTGACGCTGTGCATCAACTCGCTGAAAATTCGCCAATGCCATTCGCCTCCCAACATAAGCGCAAAGTCACGCATCGAATTCGGCGTGTCCTGCCGCAGCAGCGCGGCAATCGGCGTTAGTTCAAATTTTCCGTCGGCGTTTTCGGCAAAGATGCCGACGCTCGCCAATGTGCGAAGAACACGATACAAAGACGGCGCGTGAGTTTCAGTGTTCGCGGCGAGTTCGGCGGCAGTCTGCGATTTTTCCGCGAGCAAATCGGGAATGCCGAGTTTTGTAACGGCGTAAATGCTTTGCTGTATCAAGCCTCCCCACAACATTTGCGATAAGATTGCTTCGGGCGGAAGTTGCGGCATTGCTGTTCCGTTTTCATTATTCATATTTTTATCTAGCTCCCTTTTTCAAATATTCACGCTGGGTTCCGCGCTTCAAAAATTGCCCGTCGCCTTGCTTTCCGGTGTGTTCGCCGTTTTCGATGGATTTAGTTTAATTGTCATTATCCGGCGGGCTGCAACTCAATGACCGGCACGGGAACAAGATTGGTTGACTGTTCGGTTTTAGTCATTTCGCGCTGCATTTCCTGGACGGATTTTGCCGAAAAATACCTCTCGCCGCATTTTTGACAAACTCGTGCCGAAACACGCTCGAAGATAAAATGTTGTCCGCGCCGATGGCGATAAACCGTGACCAATTTTTCGACCGCCGGCAAAGCCGCGTTGCAGTATTCGCAAAAATCTTTTTCCATAATTATTCCTCTAATTGATATACGGTAATTATACGCAATAAATTTGATGGCAGAAAACGACAAACAACTTCCAACGCGCGGGTTTTATCTTGAGTATTTCCAAGCACGACAAATCTTATTCCGCGCGGATCGTCGGTTAATTCCGAACTGATTTCGCCGTGCAAAATGCCGTATCGCACATCCGATTCGTCAAGGTCGTCTTCGTCCATTTCTTCCAAAGCGTGAACGGTGAATTCATATCGTCCTTCACGGATTGCGCGTCTGATGCGTTTAATTCCCATAAGTTAAATTCAAAT
>JALZOH010000180.1 GCA_030857305.1 Acidobacteriota bacterium | reverse complement strand
AAACAAAGCATTTATTGATTGGACGTTTTTGAAAAACTCTCGATTGTCGCCTCTGAAGCCGTTTGCCTGAGACGCACCAGTGTTAATCTTTTTTCATCGGCTTGCAGAATCTCGACATCAAGACCGCGAACATTTAATTTCTCACCTATTTTCGGAACATAACCGGCTTCGCTCGTCACAAGTCCGGCGATTGTCGTAAAATCGTCGTCTTCTATTTCGATATCAAAAAGCCGCTCGATTTTTCCGATGTCGGTTGAACCAAGCACGTCAAAATAACTTTTATCCGAACCCACGATAATCTCGACAATTTCTTCTTCTGTCGTGTCTTCATCCTCTATCTCGCCGACGATTTCTTCCAGGATGTCTTCAACGGTTATCAACCCGGCAACGCCGCCGTATTCGTCAACAACAAGAGCCACCTGAACGTGGTTAAGCTGCATATTTTTAAGCAGTTCGGAAACGGACTTGGTTTCCGGAACAAAATATGCCGGACGCAGAAGACCGTCAATTTGCTGATTTTCCCTGCCTTCCGACCACGCGTTGAGAAGGTCTCGGACGTAAATCACGCCTTCGATATTATCGATCGTTTCGCGGAAGATAGGCAGGCGCGAATATTTTTCTTCGATAATTAAATCGCGCGCCTGTTTAACGGTTGAATCAATCGGCAAACCAACAATTTCCGTACGCGGCGTCATAATCTCGCCCGCCTTTATCTCGGAAAACTCAAACATTGTTTCGATCAATTCACGGTCTTTTTCTTCGATTATTCCTTCTGCCTCGCCGACCTGGATAAGCGCCTCGATGTCGTCGGCAAAATCTTCCTTTTCTTCTTCGGTCAGTTGGTTTGAAATTATTGTGATTTCGCTTGGCGAATTATCTTTGGTAAAAAACCGGAAAGGGTCAGACACAGTCGAGAGGATACCGTAGACCGGACGCACGAACGGAAGCATCCGAAGAAGCTTGGTTTCGGGATTTTTCCAGGTGAGGAGACGCGGGATAAATTGCCGAAAAATTATTGATGCGACAATAGATACTAAAATTGAAACGGCGAGAAGCTCAAGATGTGTGGAATAAAATCGTAAAATTACAACGGTGATTAAAACCGTAAAACTGATCAGGAGAATCTGAATCGCGGTCGAAAGCGCAAAGCGGAAACGCGGTCGGTTCTCCAAAATCTCCTGCAGGAACGCGATGGACTTTACTTTCGCGCTTCCTTCAAGTTCAGATGAAAGCTTTCGCAAACTAATGTCGCTCAATTGCGAAAAAGCCATATCAATCGTTGCCAAAAAGGTGAGCACAACCAAAATTAAAATGGCAATAATTAATTTAATTTCCATATTTCTCTAATGGTAAATGGTAAACGGCAAATGGTAAACAAAAGACCGGAGATTTTATCAAAGATTTTGCGCGGCTTTCTCATCAATTAACCATAAAAGATTGCCGTGTTTTAATTTTATATTCTGGGCGGGAAATTTTTCGGGCTCAAAATCACCTTTTATAATCTCGCGCAAAACTTCGGCTTTTGCCGCGTCGACAACCAGGAAAACAATATTTGAAGCATTGTTTATTGTTGTAAAAGAAAAGGTTAAACGATTAGTATTTAGTTTTTCAACCCAATTTGCAACAGCGATTTTTTTGGTTTCGTCGAGTGCTTCCGTCAAAGGGAAAAGTGAAGCAGTATGTCCGTCATCGCCTATTCCAAGCAAAATCAAATCAAAACGCGGAAATTCGTTTTCCTTTAAATCAAAAAATACTTTTATTTTTTCTTCATAATCCGCTGCGATTTTCTCAACGTCTTCAAGTTCGGTTTGCCAACGGAAAATTTGGTCTTCGGCAATTCGCAAAGGTTTTAACAGATTTTCATATACCATTCGGAAATTACTTTCTTCTCGATTAGGAAGAACATTTCTTTCATCGCCGAAAAAGAAAAAGACTTTTGACCAATCAATCTGCGAACAAAATTTATCGGTTGTTAACAATTGATAAAGCGATTTCGGAGTTGAACCGCCCGCGAGCGCAACGGTAAATTTGCCGCTTTTCTCGATTGCTTTCGTGCCGATTTGGATAAACTTTTCGGCGGCAAACTGATTTAAATAATCAAGATTCGAATAGATTTTTATCATTTCTGCAATCTTAAAACTTTTGAAATGCGGTTCATAATTCCTGGGATAATTCGGTAGCGACAGTTCAATCAATCCTCTCACTACCCTTCGCGTGTTCTAATAAAACGGCAACGCGCGGAAAGACATCGGTAGATGTTCTAATCAAAAAAGAGTTGAGATGTTCGCATTGCAACTCTTTTTTAACCATCAGGAATTGCTCAATCAATTGTGTTTTTCCACTTGCGCCCGTCGCTTGCAAGGAGTTGGTCGGCTTCGATTGGTCCCCAGGTTCCCGATTCGTAGTTCGGAAAATCACGCGCCGGGATGGCTTGCCAAACGTCCAGAATGGGTGAAACGATTCGCCAACTTGCTTCGACCATATCGGCGCGTTGGAAAAGCGTCGCATCGCCCGTCATACAATCATACAAAAGCCTTTCGTAACCGGTGCTGACGGTGTTGCCGAAGTGGTCAACGTAATTAAAATCCATTTCAACCGCGCCCATATTGACAATCGGACCCGGAACTTTTGCGCCGAAATGCAGCGTAATTCCTTCGTCGGGCTGAATGTGTATGACGATGCGATTGGTGGTCAATTTTTCAATCGGCGTATCACGAAAAAGCACGAACGGCGCTTTTTTAAATTGAATTACGATTCTCGTGTGCTTTTCCGGCAGGCGTTTTCCCGTGCGAACATAAAATGGAACATCCGCCCAACGCCAATTATCAATCGAAATTTTTAAAGCGGCGTAAGTTTCGGTGTTTGATTCAGGCGCAACATTTTGCTCGCTTAGATAAGCGATAACTTTTTTAGCTTCAATTTCGCCTGCGTCATATTGCCCGCGCACGGTTTCGTGGAGAACGCCTTCGGGCGAAAACGGCTGAATCGCGTGGAGAATTTTTGCCTGCTCGTCTCTGACCGCATCGGCTTCAAACGAAACCGGCGGCTCCATCGCCGTCAGAGTGATAAGTTGGAAAATATGATTCGGAATCATATCGCGCAGCGCGCCCGCCGTGTCGTAATACCCGCCGCGCTGTTCGACACCCAGTTTTTCCGCCACCGTAATTTGAACGTGGTCGATAAAATTCCTGTTCCAAATCGGCTCGAAAATGCTGTTGCCGAAACGAAAAACTAAAATGTTTTGGACGGTTTCCTTCCCGAGATAATGGTCAATGCGATAAATTTGATTTTCCTTGAGGATTTTTAAAAGCTCGTGATTGAGATTTTTGGCGGATTCAAGATCGCGCCCAAACGGTTTTTCAAAAATAAAGCGTCGCCAATTACCGTTTGTTTCGTGACCTAAACCGTTTTTGCAAATCTTTTCCGATACATTTGCAAATAGCGACGGCGGCGTAGCAAGATAGTAAAAGTAATTTTCGGGAATTTTATGACTTCTACTGACTTCCCCGAGCAATTTTTTCAAATCCTTGAATAACTTTTTATCATCGTCAAAATCGCCGCCAGTATAATAAGTTCTTTCCTCAAACCATTTTACTAACTCTTTATCAACCGAACCAACAATGAACTCTTTTAGTTCATGAATAATTTTCCCTCGAAAATCTTCGGTTTCCATCTCTTGTCGTCCAACACCGATGATGGCAAAATTTTCCGATAAAAACTTTTCTTTCGCTAAATTGTAAAGAGCGGGGAAAAGTTTGCGCTTGGTTAAATCACCGGTTGCGCCGAAAATCACCATGACGCACGGCTCGGCTGTTCGTTGTGTTTGATTCATATATTATTTTTCATCACCGAGGCACATTAAACACAGAGAAAAAGGATTAACGAAAAATGTAAAACGGAAAATAGTCGGTTGAAAATTTTCCAATTTACAGTTTGCCTATTCCATTATTTTACTGAATGTCCCTCAGTGCGTCAGTAGTGTAATTTTTAAATCCCAAGCTTGTCACGAAGTTCGAGTTCGCGCCGGTTCATTTCGCCGGCGTCCGTTTCGTGGTCGTAGCCGCAGAGATGAAGAATTCCGTGCAAAATCAATTGTTTAATTTCCTCTTCAAAGTCTAAATTATTTTCCGCTGCTTGTTTTTGGGCTCGTTCAACCGAAATTATTATGTCGCCTAAATTATCTTTGTCTGTTTCAAATTCCAAAGCCTCAAAAGGAAATGATAAAACATCGGTGGTTGAATTTTTTCCCCGAAAAGTTTTGTTGAGTGATCGCATTTTCCGGTCGGAAACAAACGCAATCGTCGCGGTTTTACCTTTTACTTCAGAAATTATTTCAAACGCTTTTCGGCTGAATTCACGAAATAATTTCACATCAAATTTGATTTTTCGTTGACGATTGACGACTTCAAGCATGTGTTTTTAAATGACGGGTCGAAACCGAACAAGATTATCCAAGTTGTTTAATCAATATTTTTTTGTGTCATCTAAACTATCCTGTTGGTTTGTATAGCTTTCGTAGGCTTTAACAATCATCTGCACGAGTTTGTGGCGCACGACATCCTTGTCATTAAAATAAACAAACTCGATTCCGTCTAAATCCTGCAAAACTTCCTGCGCTTGACGCAAGCCGCTTTTTTGCCCGCGCGGCAAATCAATCTGCGTGATGTCGCCGGTAACGACCGTTTTTGAGCCGAAACCAATGCGCGTCAGAAACATTTTCATCTGCTCGCTGGTGGTGTTTTGCGCTTCGTCAAGGATAATAAAAGCATCCGCCAGTGTGTTGTGCGTTAAAATAAAATCGTCGGTTAGATACAGCGAATCAAACGCGGCGACGCTAATGCATTGCGTTTCTTCTTCGCCAACCAATTCGATGTTTTTGATAAAGCGAACAGGACGACCGCCGCCGAATTTCTCGTACAAATCCGCCTTACTTTTTGAGCGAAAAGGTTCTAAAGTTTTCGGTAAGCGGATGTCCAAAACAAAAGCGTCATTGCGGTATGGAATTTCTTTGCCGGCGGCAAAACCAGGTTTGCGTCCTTCCGATTTGCGTCCTCGGCAGTAAGCAACGCCTCCCAGAGAACGAACAAGGAATATTACATTATCTTTCAGCTGCTCTGAAGTGGTCGTATATTGAATGCGGCAAGTTCTATTAGCTTGTGTAACCGGTCCGCCGTCGGTATCAAGCAAACCTTGTAAAAGCGCCAGACGAACTTCCGCACTATTGTAGAGGTAAATTTCAGGGACGAATTTTGTTGATGATCTTGTTCCAGATAGCCTTAATTCCCGTAATGCTTGAGTTAACGGATTGCGAATTACTTCAAATTTATTTCCGCCGCGTCCAGCTAACGGATTGGTAATTACATAATCAACTTTTGTCTTGCGCCGAAAATTCAAATTCATATCGTAAAGCGCAAATTCTAAAGACGAAACTAATTCAGCGTCGGAAGTGCAAAAAGACGGCGAGGTTTGGTCAGTAATACACCCGTCGCCGAGCAGAAGACCTAACGAATAAGGCTCAATCGGAACTTCTCTAGAATAAAATTCAACCGGCGCGGAAAGCATTGGCAATTCATATCGATATTGATGTCCGCGACGAAAGTTGCCAATCATGTCCCGGGTCTCTAAGATTCGCCACGATTTGCTCCGACGTTTATCTTCCATCGTTTTGACCGCCCATAAA
>JALZOH010000179.1 GCA_030857305.1 Acidobacteriota bacterium | reverse complement strand
GTTCGCCGTTCCGGGACGCGCCGCAAAATCATCCATTTCATCGTTGAGCAAAACGCCCGTTCCTTTGGCGGTTACGCGCGACCCGTATAAATCATTAATTGTATAAGTGTTTGTCACGACATTTCCTTCGGGGTCAACAATTGTGTAGTGTGTGGTGTCCATTGATTCTTTACCGTTTAATTTGCCGTGTCCTGTTTTTGAGCTTTCCGAAGCATTCGATAACTTTATTGTGTCCGCTCTTTTTTTCGCGTAATTTTTGTTAATCAGCTTGAGCGTCGGAACGTCCGCAAAATCCGGGTCGCCCATAAATTCGGCGCGGTCGGCAAATGAGCGGCGCAAACTTTCGGTTAAAACGTGGTATTTTTCCGATGAATTGTACCCCATTCGGCGCAAGTCATATTTCTCGAGCATATTTAGAGATTGGAGCAGAACGATTCCGCCTGAACTTGGCGGAGGCATCGAAATAATGTCGTAACCCCGGTAATTTCCTTTGAGCGGAGTTCGTTCTTTGGGTTGGTAGTTTTTCAAATCTTCCAAAGTTATCAAACCGTTGTGCGTCCTCATATCGGCATCAATCAGTTCGGCGGTTTTCCCCGTGTAAAATTCCCGTGCGCCGAATTTCTGCATTCGAGCAAGGGTTTGAGCGAGTTCGGGTTGTTTGAATAACTCGCCTTCTTGATAAAATGCACCGCCTTTTAGAAAGATTTTTTTACTGTCTTCGTACTTTTCGAGATTTTCTTTGTAAGTCTTAAACAAGTTGGCGAGTCGGTAGCTCAAAATATAACCGTTCTGGGCAAGTTTTCGGGAAGGTTCGATAAGCTGCGCCCATGAAATCTTTTTTGAGCCGTATTTCTTGAAAGCCAAATCGAATCCGGCGGGAGTTCCGGGAACGCCCGACGCGCGGTAGCCAATGGTCGAAGAACCTTCACCTTTTAATAGCGCGCCGTTTTGATCAACAAAAATATTCCTGTTTGCCCCTTGTGGCGCCATCTCGCGGTAATCGATACAAGCAGTTCGTCCGTCTTTGTAACGAATCAGCATAAAACCGCCGCCGCCTAAATTACCTGCTTCGGGATATACAACGGCAAGCGCAAGCCCGACGGCAATCGCCGCATCAACCGCATTGCCGCCTTTTTTCATAATATCAACACCAATTTTTGAAGCTAATTCGTGCTGCGAGGCAACCATTGCCTGACTTCCGCGAACGGGTTCACGCCAAGCAGCATGAATTTTTTGATGCCGGGGAATAAAAGAAAAGAAAAAAGATATAAGTAATAAGGTGACGACAAATTTTTCGATTGGTTTCATAATAATCCGGAGTTCGATTCGAATTTGTTCTAAATGATAAAAGAATAGAAAATAGCTTGTAACAAGTAATTTGTAAAAAAACAAATTTTTTAAGAAATTTTTGGTTTTAAGCTTTTTTGTTAGTAATTATATTATAAAAAGTATATAATAAAAATTCCTCTATCTAAAGAAATGTTTTAATTGCCTTATTTTGTTACAATTGAAGATAAATAAGGAATTAGCTCCTAAAAATAAAGTATTTTAATCCTTATCAATAAGGACATATCTCCGATGCGTGAATCTGATTTTATATTTAGAATATTTATTTAACAACTATATTAAATGGTTATGAATCCATAACATATCAAGTCTTAATCTATAAAATTTCAGTTTCTAAAAAAAGGAAGTAATTATGAAAAAAGAAATTCTTGCGATTGTTTTATTGAATTTTGTTTTGCTTATGCAAGCGCCGATTTCAGCACAAACATTAAACGCAAACATTAACCCCAGAATAAAAGATACTTCGTCGGTTAAGTATTCGAGCTTAAAAGCCTTTTCTGACGGTAACGGCGTTTTACTCGAGTGGGAGACGGAATTTGAAAATGCGAATATGGGCTTCTATATTTATCGCGGGGTCGGTGAACAGCGTCAGCTCGTTAATACTTCTTTAATTCCAGGCAGGTATCTGCGAATGCGCGGCGGTAGTGATTCTGGAAACAGCTATTCCTTTTTTGATCGCCAGGGCGATTTAACTTCGACTTATTCTATTGAGAGTTTGAACGCCGGCGGACAAAAGAACGATACGGGCTTAATTACTACTCAGTATAGAAATGATTTGAACGACATAGCAAGCGATTTTTCAAATTCGAATCAAGAATCTGAAAATGTGAACTCGAATATTTATAGTAAAGAATTGATTTTGTCGAAAGCTCTGCAAAGTGAAATCGGACAAAACAGTTTGCAGGCGGACACCAGCATACAAAGTTGGGTGGCTGCCCAGCCGGGCGTCAAAATTGGCGTCAAAACACAAGGAATCTATCGCGTAACGCGCGCTCAGATGGAAGCGAATGGCTTTAACGTAAATGCTTCAACCGCTCTGTGGCAGCTTTATGCAAATGGTGTCGAACAGGCAATCACAGTCGGAGATAACGGCACTTACATAGAATTTTATGGTAAAGGAATTGATACGCGAGACTCGAACACACAAATTTATTTTTTAGTCGTCGGTACTCAGAACGGCAAACGAATCTTGCCGCCAATTCGCCGCTCGGTAAAAGCCGGAGTCGTAGCAAACAATTATCTGCGCGCCTTTACATTTAAGGAACGCACAAATTATTCTTCCGCAGTATTTAATGGTGAGACTGAAAATTTCTTTGGCAGAATTTTTAATAATGCAGGCACAACTATTCCGCTTAATTTGACCGGGGTTGATTTTGGAGCGACCACTTCGTCTATTGATATTACTGTCCAGGGATCAACGACAGTAGCTCATCAAATAAGAGTGATGCTCAACGGGGTAGAACTCGGTTTTTTAAGTGGGAGTGGAAGGTCTTCAATGACTAGCCGTTTC
Source organism: Acidobacteriota bacterium (assembly GCA_030857305.1). Lineage (GTDB taxonomy): Bacteria > Acidobacteriota > Blastocatellia > Pyrinomonadales > Pyrinomonadaceae. The sequence continues at coordinate 2,831 of JALZOH010000179.1, read as the reverse complement.
GAATTTCCCACTTCTGTTTTGATTGAAGGAGCTAATAATCTACAGTTAACTTCCAGTGCCACTAATGATTTTTCTTATTTTGATACGGTCAAAGTAAATTACGCACGTAAATATCAAGCAGAGCAGAATAGCCTTTCTTTTTCACTGCCGTTTTATAAATCAGCTTATTTGCGAGGTTTTTCTTCTGCCAACATTCGCGTCTTTGATGTAACCGTGCCAGATAGTCCGAAGATAGTAACTAACATGGCAATTCGACCGGACGGTAGCGGCTTTCAAGTATATCTTCCATCAAATACCGGTCGTGTGTTTTATGCGATTGAAGATTCAGCGATTTTGCAGCCTTCTTCGATTACGGCAAATGCCCCGTCAACTCTTTCAAATACGGCTCACAATGCAGAGTTGGTTATAATTTCACACAAGAATTTTATGACTGAGGCTGAGGAATGGGGAGCTTATCGTCGTTCGCAAGGCTTAACTGTTGAAGTTGTTAATATCGAAGATGTATTTGATGAATTTAGTTTTGGCATATACGATTCCGAAGCAGCCAAAAGCTTTCTAAAATATGCCAAAAACAATTGGCAAACTCCTGTAAAATACGCTTTACTAATCGGTGACGCTCACTATGACACCAGAAATTACATCGCTTCCGGCGTGAGAAATTTGTTGCCGACGAAAATGGTGGAAACGGTTTATCTGGAAACCGGCAGCGATGATTATTTAGTGGATTTTAATAATGATGGATTAGCTGAGATTGCTATCGGTAGAATTCCTGCTGAAACCGCTTTACACGTAACAACAGCCTTAAATAAGACTAAAAATTTCGAACAAACAGTCGAGCAAAATTTTGCCAGAGGCTTTCTTTTTGTGAGTGACGACCCGATAGGTTATGATTTTGTAGGAATAAACAGTCGATTGCGCGCCCTCTTGCCGAGTGAGGTTCCGCGAACAATGATCAAACGAAGCGATGGCGACGCGCCTACTGTAACTGCTTTGTTGAAAAATGAAATGAATCTCGGCAGATACGTAGTCAATTTTTCGGGACACGGCACGCAGAGTGCGTGGACTTCGGGAAATATCTTCAACAATACAATTGCTAATCAATTGACGAACGCCGATAAATTAACCGTTTTTTCGATGTTAACCTGTCTCAACGGCTATTTTATCGGAACGTTTGATAGCTTGGCTGAAACCCTCGTCAGAAATCCTAATGGCGGAGCGGTAGCAGCCTGGGCTTCGTCTGGGGAAACCACAGCGGATATTCAGGAAGTTATGGCAACCCGCTTTTTCCAACAATTAAGCCTTGGTAATATTAAGCGGCTTGGTGATTTGGTGAATGATGCTAAAACTTCTATTAATGCCGGACGAGATGTGCGTCTTTCGTGGGTCCTAATTAGCGATCCGACTTTGAAAATGCGGTAATTTAATATTACCCTCCGTATTTGCTAAATTTTATTCAAACGTGAATTACTCTTTCAATTGAAAGAGTAATTCACGTTTTTTGTGAAAACACTCACAGTTGACTCAAGACTTACAACTCGGTAAACTATAAACTTTCAAACGTGGTGAGTTACGGCGACTTGCGACCACTTAAAACAAACGCTAAACAGCTACGAGTTTCAATTAAATTTTTTGACGAAAACTCTGCGTTGTTCAAGCGCGGAGTTTTTAATTTTTAGGAAGTCAGGAGATAGAAGTCAGAATCCAGCAAAAAGAATTTTCTACTGACTATTAGCTACTTATGAAAAATTTTCTCGATTTACTAAAAGAAAAAATCGTCGTCTTCGACGGCGCGATGGGAACGAATCTGATGGCGCAGAATTTGACGCTCGACGATTTCGGTGGCGCGAATTTTGAAAACTGTTCGGAGAATCTGATTTATACGCGCCCCGACGCTGTGCTAAATGTTCATCGCGCTTTTTTGGAAGTCGGCAGCGACGTTATCGAAACGAACACTTTCGGCGGCAACACGATTGTTTTGCAAGAGTTTGGAATTGCCGACAAAGCCTACGACGTAAATTTTCGAGCCGCGCAAATGGCGAAAAATATCGCCAATGATTTTTCGACGAAAAACAAACCGCGTTTTGTCGCCGGTTCGATGGGACCGGGAACGAAGCTGCCGACGCTCGGGCATATTTCATTTCTTGAATTAAAGGAAAATTACAGAGAACAAGTGCGCGGGCTTTTCGACGGCGGCGTTGATTTATTTATTGTCGAAACTTGTCAGGACATTTTGCAGACGAAAGCCGCGCTTGCCGCTATTTTTGAATTTTTCGAGAAACAGAAAGTAAAAATCCCCGTTATCGCGCAGGTAACGATCGAGACTTTCGGCACGATGTTGAACGGAACTGAAATTTCCGCCGCTTTAACCGCGCTCGAACCGTTTCCGATTGACGTTGTCGGGATGAACTGCGGAACAGGTCCGAAACAGATGACCGAAAGCATCAAATATCTGTGCGAAAACTCGCCGATTCCGGTTTCCGTTTTGCCGAACGCCGGATTGCCGGAAGTCAAAGACGGCGCGATGTTTTACGACGAAACGCCGGAAAGTTTTACCAGACAAGTTTTGCATTTCGCGCAGGATTTCGGTGCAAACATCGTCGGCGGCTGCTGCGGAACAACGCCGGAACATTTGAAATTGGTTGTCGAACAAGTCGAAAGAATTTCACCGAAACAGAGAAATCCGCATTTAGTTCCGTCGGCATCGAGCATTTTTATTCAACAGCCTTACACGCAGGACAATTCGTTTTTGATTGTCGGCGAGCGCGTCAATGCATCAGGCTCGAAAAAAATGCGTGATTTGCTCGAAAGGGAAGATTGGGACGGACTTGTTT
>JALZOH010000178.1 GCA_030857305.1 Acidobacteriota bacterium | reverse complement strand
GAATGCTCGGTCAGCCCGTCTATATTCTCACGCCGGATGTTGTCGGCGTTCACTTAACGGGCGAGTTGCCGCAGGGCGCAACCGCGACTGATTTGGTTTTACGGATTACGGAGATGCTCCGAAAGGCGCAGGTGGTCGGCAAGTTTGTCGAGTTTTTCGGTGAAGGCGCGGCTTCATTACACGCCGCTGATCGCGCGACAATTGCGAATATGGCTCCCGAATATGGCGCGACGATGGGCTTTTTTGGCGTGGACGAAAAAACGCTCGAATATTTTGCCGCGACGGGCAGAAACGCCGAAGACATCGAAACGATTCGCAATTATTACACCGCGCAGGAAATGTTCGGCATCCCGAAAGAAGGCGAGGTTAATTACACAACCGTTCTGGAACTCGGTTTAGCGACAATTACACCGGCAGTTGCCGGTCCGAAACGACCGCAAGACCGCATCGAGCTTTCTAATCTCGACGACCGGTTCATTGAACTTTTCACCCAATCGACAGCTAATGGCGGCTACGGCAAAACTTCGGACGAGCTTGAAAAGCGTTATATGGTGACGATGGGCGTATCAATGGCGACGACCGCGACGGCAGAAGGCGGCGGCGAACAAAGTTCGAGGTCAGTTCCGCTTCCGGTTTTCGGCGAAGGCAATGTCAGCGAAAAAAATACCAATGTTTTAACCGAAGTTGAGATGATGAATAACCGTCCGACCCCCGACCGCGTTGATTTTTCGGTGAACGATTGTCCGGCGACTCCAATCTCCGTCGGACACGGTGATGTGCTGATTGCCGCCATAACTTCCTGCACAAACACTTCAAACCCGAGCGTCATGCTTGCCGCCGGAATCCTCGCGAAAAAAGCGGTGGAAAAAGGTTTGACCGTTCCTTGTTACGTCAAAACAAGTCTCGCGCCGGGTTCGCGTGTTGTGACCGATTATCTGGAAAAGACGGGTTTGCAACCCTACTTAAATCAACTGGGTTTTAATCTGGTCGGCTACGGCTGCACGACGTGTATCGGAAATTCCGGTCCGCTCGATGCGGGCATTGAAGAAGGTCTTGTCGAACACGATTTGGTCGCGGCTTCGGTTCTTTCCGGAAACCGTAATTTTGAAGCTCGCATTCACCAGAATATTAAGGCTAATTTTCTGATGTCGCCGCCGCTCGTCGTTGCTTATGCGCTTGCCGGAACCGTCATCAAAGACGTTTATTTGCATCCGATTGGACAGGATAAAGACGGAAACGATGTTTTTCTTAAAGACATCTGGGCAACGCTCGATGAAGTCAAGGAAGTTTTGCAAACAGCTTTCGAGCCGGAAATGTACAAAAAACTTTACGCGGATTTCGCCGAACAGAATCCGCTCTGGAACGAGATTCCGTCGAGCGAAGGCGATGTTTATGAATGGGAAGAAAGCTCGACTTATATTCAGGAGCCACCTTATTTTACGGATTTTTCGATGAATCCGGGCAAGTTTTGCAATATTAGCGGCGCGCGTGCGCTGGCAATTTTTGGTGATTCCGTGACAACCGACCACATCTCGCCTGCGGGCGCGATAAAACCGATTTCACCAGCCGGGCTTTATTTGCAGGAAAATGGCGTTGAGCCGATGAACTTTAACTCATACGGTTCACGGCGCGGCAATGACCGTGTAATGGTGCGCGGAACATTCGCCAACGTCCGCATCAAAAATCTGATGGTAGCGCCGGTCGAAGGCGGCTTTACAAAGCACGTGCCGAGCGACGAAAATATGTCAATTTACGATGCGGCAATGCGTTACAAAGAAGAAAACACACCGTTAATGATTTTCGCTGGAGGGGAATACGGGACGGGTTCATCACGCGATTGGGCGGCGAAAGGCACATTACTGATGGGAGTCAAAGCCGTCGTCACCGAGTCGTTCGAGCGTATTCATCGTTCAAATCTGGTGGGTATGGGTGTGTTGCCTTTACAGTTCGCGGAAGGCGAATCGGTGCAGACGTTAAATCTCGACGGCACGGAAACTTTTGATTTAGTCGGTCTCGAAGGGGTGCAAATCAGACCGCGCCAAAATGTTACCTTACGAATAAATCGCGCGGACGACACGAGCCAGGAAACACAGTTGACTCTTCGCATTGACACGCCGATTGAAGTTGAATATTACAGGCACGGCGGAATCTTGCCGTATGTTTTACGCCAACTGCTGAATAATTAAGTTCAAAGTTCAAGGTACAAAGTTCAAAGTTCAAAATTGTAAGTATTATATTTATCAGATAAAACCTTTGATCTCACATATTGACACTTGAAATTCTGTTTCAAACCTTGAACTTTGAACCTTGAACCTTGAACTTTATGGAACGAAACAAAACCGGCACAATCAACATTTATAAAGACTTTCTCAAGGAATCCGCTAAGAACGTCCTGATGGGCAATGGCGCGTTTCAAAAGTGGCGGGCAAAACGTCCGCGTGCCGGCGCGTATTTCACGGGCAGCGACGAAGAACTCGAACGCTACGCTTTTTTGGGTTTGAATTTGCTTCGGAAGTATGTTGGCGACATTACAGGCAAAAGCGTTTGCGAAATTGGCGCGGGCGATTATCTGACATCGGGTTTATCGATTCTTGCGGCGGGCGCGTCGCGCTATGCGGTAATTGACAGATTTCCCGGTGATTATACGGGCGACATCGCTAAAAAATGGTATCAGGGAATTGAAGATAACTGGTCAAAATTTTATCCCGAAACCACCTGGGCGAAAGATATAAAAGCTGCCGATTTTCCCGAAAATTACGGTACGCGTCTCGAACTCATTGCCCAACCGATTGAAACTGCCGAAACCCGAAACAAATTCGACATTGTTTGTTCCTTTCAGGTGGGCGAACATATTTCAGACCTTGCCGCCTTCGCCGCAATGAACAGGCGTCTGCTTGAAAAATCCGGCGGAGTCGCTCTCCACCGCGTTGACTTCGGACCGCACGACAGTTGGTTTCCTTATAAAGACCCGCTCACTTACCTGCGCTTTTCCGAACAGGCTTGGAATTTGACCGGCTCGAATCGCGGTGTTCCCAACCGTTTCCGGCATCACGAATTTATCGAGTCTTTTACCCGCGCCGGATTTGAGGTTGAAACGGTTTATTCCGCTGATTTTGATGAGCAGACAATTGATTTTTCACGCCTTGATCGCAAATTTCAAGCAATGCCCCGCGAATCAATATTGGTTGGCACGGCGATTTATCTCCTGCGCCAAAATTCGACAAATACGGAATGAAAAATTCCCAAACTACTTGTCATGTTATCGTATTAGTTTGTGCGATTTCATTTTTGGCGGGTGTTCTGCCGGCGTTTCGCGCGAGTCGGCTCAATCCCATCGAAGCTTTACGCTATGAATAATCAGTGCAAATTGTTAAATTGTACGATCGAATTTAAAGATTAAAACCAGGAGAAGTTAGAATGATTGTCACAACGGGAAATGAAGTTGAGATGGGAAAAATTGTTCAGTATTTGGGCATTGTTCGCGGAATCGTCGTGCGCTCGCCGAGTATCGGACAGGGACTGATGGGCGGGCTTAAATCAATCGTCGGCGGAAATATCGAGGAGTTTGCGCAGGTTTGTGAAGTGGCGCGTCTCGAAGCCTTCAACCGGATGCTGCAGCAAGCGCACGAAATTGGCGCGGATGCCGTTATCGGAATGCGGTACGACGCAACCGAGTTTGCCCAGAGCGTAACCGAAGTTCTGGCTTATGGAACGGCGGTGAAGTTGTCTAATAAATAAGTTGTATTACGAATTTCAAATTATTTTTAAGGCAGAAATGCGCCTTTGCCTTTTCTGCCGATACGCATATTCGTCAACCAGTCGAGCCAACGGTATTTCAGAACTTTTGGCGCGAGATATTCAGTAATGCCGGTGGTTTTGCGAATTGTGCCGTCGGCTTGGGTGAGAGTCATTTCACTGAAAAAGCGAAGGTAAAAAAAACTCGAATCAATGATTCTTTTTTGCAGAACTTCAAGACGGACATTGTCTTCAGAGATAAATCGCAGGAGTTTGGCGTATTTAATGCCGAACTTGTCTCTTGAAAAATTTTGCTCCTCGATCGCCGCGTCCCTCTCGAGCAGAACACCGCCGGTAATTGTTAAAAGTTTGGTCGTCGAATATATTTCATCGTTTTCTTTATAGCGGTAAAAAACAGCAGTCGTGTCTGAAAAATGAGCGCGTCCCCATTGCCAATCGCAGACGGTTTCGGGCAGCCAACGATTATCGATATTATGGTCGTGATAACCCGTTCCGCGAAAGGGAATGGTATCGAGGCTTTTCCCCGTATCTTCGGAAACGGTGATTCGTCCCGTTACGTCCGCACGTGAGACAGCCAAATTCCAGTTATGCGCATTAGCGAGGTTCACGGGTTTGTCAGGCAAAAAATCGCTCTCGACCAAAAGCCATTCAAAATGCGCTTCCAGATTTCTGTTTTTGCGGAGCTTGGCGCTGATTGAAAGAACATAGCCCGAACCATACGGGGCGGATTCGAGACGAAAGAAATTATTGCCGATTTGACATCTCGGAGTTTCATCGCTGGCGGAAAATTCAGAAGGCGCAAATTCATTGATCGCGCGGTATTTCGGCTTGCCATCGCGGTAATATGTAAAGGCAATCGCCGGGAAAAGGTTTTGGAGTGAACCGTCGCCTTTTTTGCTCAGACGGCTTTTGACTTTTTGAAAAAAGCCGGTGCGCTTCTGGCTGGTTTTATTGTAACGCGGGGAAAATATAAAGTTATCAAGAAAGATTATGACCACCGCGTCGCGCCCGTCTTCGCTCAGAGCGTCGAAATACCACCATTCGAACGCTTCCGAGTTTGCCTTCTCGTGCCACACATCATCGGCAATGCTCGATGTAAAGAAAAAGCTTTCCTGTTCGATTTGCTTTGTTGCTGTCGCCATTGTTTTTACGGGAAATTTTAGTTTGGTAAAACGCTTCAAGCATCGCAGAAATTAAATATTAAGGCAAACTTTTTCTCATCGAATAAACTCTAAGAGTGGAAAAAGGACTCTTCCCGAATTTTCAAATAAAAAAGGAGATAAAACGAAAATGAAAACAAAAGCAGTTTTGTTGAGTTTAATTTTGACTGTTGGACTTCTGGCAACAGCGTGTCCGAAACGCTTGAGTATTGCCAACATTGAAGCTAATCCGTCAAGGTATTATGACAAGGAAGTTGCGGTTGCGGGGACAGTCGATACCAGTTACGGCGTTTCGATTCCGATCATCGGTCAAAGCGGCGGAATCTATAAAATAAGCGACGGAACCGGTTCTATCTGGGTTGTCACACGCCGAACCGTCCCGACCAAAGGCACGCAGCTTGGCGTTAAAGGTAAAATCCAAAATGGCGTGAACTATAACGGAACAAATTACGGTCTCGCAATGATTGAAGACGACCGACGATTTAAGGGTCAATAAAAATTCTGTTAGCCTCCAAAACCTTGATATGCCGGCGTTTTGTCATAACACAAGTTATGCACATATTCTTTAACATTAGAAAGACAAACAGGACACTGCCGTAATTCTAAATTTAGTGACAAAGTTGAGAGTAACAAGTTAGAATCTTGTTGCTCTTTTTTTATGAATAACCAACTAACAATTTTCGATCGGCAATTTCAAAAATTGCACGCGCGTTCTTGGGAAATTATTGAGAAAACTCCAAACGAAAAACTCTTTTGGCAGCCGAATAAAATTGATGTG
>JALZOH010000177.1 GCA_030857305.1 Acidobacteriota bacterium | reverse complement strand
CGACGACACCACCATTTCTGCCTTCAAAAATGCGGCAATTTTTTATCGACGGATTCGCGCCGCTGGTAATTGCTACATTCGCATTTGCGTTGTGAAATATGTCGCAATCTTCGATTTGCCCGCGCGCGTTATCAAAAATATAAATGCCTGAGTCTGCTCCGTCATGAATCCGACAATTTTTTATCAACGGATTCGCCCACGAACCGTGAATGGCGATGCAGGAAAACGAATCGGAAGTGATGTCGCAATTTTCAAGCACCAATTCTCCGCGCGAAATGTCGACGGCAAAAAAGGTTTTGCTTAACGTTGCGCCGCGTCCGCTCAAAGTTAAACCGCGCACAGTCGCTCGCTCGGTTTCCATCGAAATGCAGCTTGAATTTGTGCTCTCGACAATAATATCTTCGGCTGAGCCATCACCCGTAATTTCCACATTTTTATCGATGACAATGCTTTCATTATAAAAACCGGGACGAATTAAAACACGCGCGCCCGTTGCGGCATTTCTCAACGCTTCTCGGATGGTGGAGAAATCGCCGTTGCCGTTCGCAGATACAATGATTGATTGAGTTGAAGATATGTTTGTCGGTTGAGGGCGATTTTGAGTCGTCGTTTGTGCAGTTACGGAAGGTTGCGTGGTTGTTCGGGCAACAGCCGCGGCTGTTGGCACTTGTGCAGTATTTTGCCGCTCGATAACTTTTAGTTCGTCGCCCGAAACTAAACCGAGTGCAAACGCCCAGGAATTAACCGCCCATTGCGCTGCCTGATCGGATAAAGCGAGATTATCGCACAGACGCTGCGTCAATCTACCTAACAAAACTTGGCGCGGCGTGGTTTTTGCGGCGGCAAGCAAATCGAGCGCCACACGTTCTTCGAGCGCCATTGTCAATACGGAAACTTCACGGCGAAATTTACCGCAGTAATCTCGCAGAAGCCCTTCACATCGTCGCGGATTGTCAACAATGGAGGCGCCGTGCTTCGCTACAATTTCACCGAGTTTTTGACGCGGCAAATCATTCATTTACTTTGTTTATCGTTTGATTTGTCGGTTGCGGTTTTCGTTTGGGCAGAGTCTTCTTCGGCAAGAGCGACGGACGTTGGAGCGGAAATTTTGTTTTTATCTTTTTTAATCGTTATCGTCACCGTCACATCTTCCATATTTTCGGAGGTAGTTGCCGCCGTCGAATCGGTCAGCGCGGCAATCGCCTGAGTAGTTTCCGGCGATGGCGGAGTTTCGGTTTTAGTCGTCGTTTCAGGTTTTTCCGATTTCTTCGATGTTTCCGTGATTTCAGATTTTTTCAGCGCATCCGGGCGGTAAATAATGCCAACCGTGCAATCGTCGCCGCTGCCCATCTGCGTCGCTTCCTCGAGCCAGCCTTTCAAATTTTCACTGACCGCATCAAAACCGTTTTCCGCACGAAGCATATCTTGAATATCCGTTGCGGCTTGAAAAAATCCGGCTTCGCTTGAAAACGAATTGAGATAGCCGTCGGTCGAAAGCAAAATCATCGCGGGGCTTTGTTCAGGGGAAATTTTCTGCACGAGAAAACGAAAATCGTTTTCGGCTTTCGGTAAACACAGCGAAGTCGTTTCGTTGGCAAGCAGACGCCCGTCTTCGGGCAGAGGCTTGGTAACTTCGCCTGTTTCCGAAACGGTCAACATATCACCGTCGCCAAGCTGCAAATAAAGAATGAAATCCTCTTCCATTGCAACACTTAGAGACGTCGCGCCGTAAGCCAGAAGCGGATTGTCCTCGACCAATTTTCTGGCTCGCGCATCCGATTTCTTTTCTAAATTCTCAAATTCTTTTTCTGCAAAAGGTTCTTTTTTCAAATCAGCTTCGACGGTTTCGCGCCAACGCCTGACAAACTCACCTGCAAGGTAATCTTTCTGACTTTCGATTTCCGCCAAATCAAATTTACCGCGCCGTTCATCAAGAAATTCGCTGATTAGATACGCCGCCTTTTTCACTGCAAAACGCGAACCACGGTCGCTCCGAAAACATTTCGGGCTGCCGTGACCGTCGGAAACGGAAAGCACAATCGGCAGAGTGCGGTTCGATTCGCGGACGTATAGAATCGAATCCTGATTGGGAATTCCCGCGCGGATATGAGACGCGCCGGGAATGGTTTCACCAATAATTCGCCATTCGGTAAGAGTTTTATTTTCTGCCATTCGCTTATTCCTCTTGAAAATTAAATGGCTCAGTCAGAACCACCTGCAATAGCGGGTGGTTAAACTTTTGAGACCAAATTTTTAGCATAAATTTGAGTTAGAAATGTTTAACCGCCCGCTTGCGGCGAGCGGCTCTGACTGTTTACCAAACGTCGTCAATAGTATTTTGGTCGTTCGGGTCGCCTTGTCCTCCTGCGGGTGTGCCTGTCTGTCCGGCAGTTTGCGTACCGGGCACAGGTGCGGCGGTCGGAATCGGCACGCTTGCAACCGGTTCATTCGGCAACGGCGCGTCTGCTCCAGCGGCAGGTGAAGAAGCTGATTTCAAAACTGCTGTCGAAGCCCATTTAATATGTTTGACAAGCGCTTCGGGGCTGTTGGCAGCGAGTGGTTTTAATTCCGAATTACCGATAAATTTTTGCAAAACTTCCGGGTCGGCATCCTGTCCGATTGAAATTGCGATGCGAACCGCTTTCTTGCCCCAGGGTTGTTCCATCAGCGCTTTGAGTCCGCCATCAAAATCATCGGTTGGCTGACCGTCGGAAACCAGTACGAGCACCGGCGGCAGCGCGCGGTCGCTCATCGGCGGCATTTTCAATTGTTCGGCAACAAGCTGGAGTCCTTTGCCCATATCGGTTTCGCCATCGGCGACTAAATCAGTCCAGGCAAAATCCGCGACCGGCGTCGGCTGCGAAATGTGCCACTGCGCCCCGTTTGAAAACTTGACGGCACGTACCAAAACCTGCGCGTTCGGATTGTCTTCCGCAACCTTTTTCATATGCGGAATCGCTTCCCGAATCGCCGTGTTGAGGGCTTGAATTTTTCCGTCGTCGCTCATCGAGCCCGAGCTATCGGCAATCCATATAAAATGCAGCGGTCTTGAGGCAAGCTCGCCTCCGGGTCTTTTCATCATAAAATTTCTCCTTTTGAAATGTTAGCGGTTTTTAAATAAAACTTATATTAAACGGCATTTCGGTTTAAGCAAAATCTTTGCCACAAAAACAGGTTTATTATAAACCGCCTGAAATACTGAGAAGTAATCTTCTCCTGGCTTTGCAAAAGCCTCTACGATACTGATTTTTTATTCGAAGTTTTAGTAGCGTAAAAATTTTGAGATTCGCGCTGAAGGTGCAGAAGATATTTTTGAAACAATTATTAAAAGCGGTTTCGGGAAAATTGTTCTTCAAAAGTGTATGAATTTCGTATAAACAAACTGGAAAAAAATGGAAGCTTTCTGATTCAGGCGACTGGAAATTAATTGTACTAAACGTTTGTCTATGAGAAAAGAAAAAGACCAGCCAATAATTAGCCGGTCTTTTCCAACTTTTGATTTTTAACATTAATAACTAATATCCGCGGCGATTGCGGATAACACGGGTTGAACGGATGTTTCGGTTGTAACCTTCTCTGTAACCTTGTACAAATCCAGTACGGTAAGCCTGTCTCTCACGTTGGTTACTTTCGCCGCCGGCTCTTCGGTAATCACTTTCTGCCTGAGCATTTGCACGGCGTCTTCCGCGAGCATCTTCGGCGCCTTCACGTAACCCGTCTTCATAGCCGTCTTGCCGCGCGTCGCGCCGGTCTTCGCGACGTTCCTGCCGATCTTCTCTCCTGTCTTGACGACGCTCCTGCTGCCGCATCGTTTGGGCATTGACACCTATGCCTGATAAAAGCGTCAAGCTAAAAAGTAAACTTAAACCTATTCCAAATCCCTTAATTGTACGTTTTGTTGATTCATTTGTATTCATAATAACTTTTCGCTAAGCAATAAGTATGCCTTTCAATAAATGTATTTAGTCTTAACCGTCTATATCAGCTAATTATTTTTGGGTCAAGACTAGATAAAACCATCACAGTTTTCGGTTAATTTTCCTTCGTGAAAACGATTTCCCGACCGCGCCGCTTTAAGATCATCTGGTTTTTCGCGGCGTCGAATTCCAAAACTATCCCCGCAGGATCGATTTTAAATTTATCCTGTGCTGTCGCTTCGAGCGGGGCAGCGGATTGCCCGGTCGGCTGCACGTAAAGCGTCGCGCCGTCTCTGGTGACCGTAAATTTCACGGGAACTCCCGGACTCGAATAAACTCCGACATATTTGTCCAGAACTTCCGGGCTGACTTCGATCGTTTCGAAGGCAGGAATCTGAAACGGTTTATTCTGGTAAATGTCGAAAACGCCGCCCACAATATTAGCTACCGGGTAAACTTTCCCGTTCGAAGTGTAGGCGATCGCCAGCTTTTCTTCCGGCAGGTAAGCCAGCCACGATCCAAAGCCGTCGATTCCGCCGCCGTGCCCGTAGAAGGTTTTGCCGTCGAGCGGGTAGGCTTGCATTCCCATCTTATTCTGCATCATCGACGCGAGGCTCTCCTGCGTGACCAGTTTAAGGTCGAACAGCGCCTGAATGAATTTGGTCAGGTCGTTCGGCGTCGAAACGATCGCGCCCGCGCCGCCGGGGATGCTTAAATGGGTTTCGATTTCCTGTTTCCAGTCTCCGACGTACCTATAGGAAAAACTTTCGTTTTTGCTGGCATCTGTGTATCCGGTGCCGAGGTATGTATCCTTGAGCCCGATCTTCGAAGTGATTCTTTTCTTTAGGGCTTCCTGGTAGGGTTTACCGGTTAACTTTTCGACGATATAACTCAAAAGCACATAACCGGAATTGCTGTAAGAATACTTTGCGTCCGGCTCGAAATCTGGAGTGCCTTTGGCGATAATGGCGAGCATTTCGTTTTGTGTTTTCGGATTCATTTTCCAGGTTGGATAATCCCGATCGTCGGTTAAGTCATGGATACCGCTGCGATGCGCGAGTATATGCGCGATAGTAATTTTCTTGGCGTTCGGAATCTGCGGGAAGAATTTGTCGAGCGTGTCGGTCAGCTTTAATTTTCCTTTCTCGACGAGCTGAAAAACAAGCGCGGCGGTGAACATTTTTGTGATCGAACCGACCCGGTATCTGGTCGCCGCGGTCAAAGGTTTCTTTTCGGTTCCGTTGATCTGCCTGTAGCCGATAGCGCGGCTGTAAAGAACGTTGCCGTCACGGGCTACGGTCAGGCTCCCCATCGCCTTATTCTTTTCGGCGAGCCGGTCAAAAAACTGGTCGAGTTTAGCTTTGTCCGGCGTCTGTGCGTGAGCGGCGGTAAACAGCGCCAGTGTCAGTAAGCCAGCGAATAATATTTTAATTTTCATAAATTTTTGTATTCCTTTGTATTCCATAGCTTCTTTGCGGATTGCTTGAAGCTTCGCCAAATTGATTTGAAATTTACATCAAGTTATTTTATTTGTCAAGTCCTTTACATTATAAAGTACTTTTGTAAAAAATTTTAGAAAACAGATAAATGAATGCATAATTCATCGCTCATCGCTGCCTGTCGTTGGTGCACGGTGCCCGCGGCTGATGAACTACTTGGGGAATGATGCAATGTAGATATCAGCAAAGTGATACATCACTACTGCAGGATGTCCAGATGTTACAGACGTATGGCGGGCGCATAACGGCTGAGATGACGCGGGCGAAACCACCACGCGCAAGCT
>JALZOH010000176.1 GCA_030857305.1 Acidobacteriota bacterium | reverse complement strand
GATTATTGCGGGCGCAGGCGCGGTTTTAATCGGCGTTTCTTTTTTGCTCAATATGTTAGACGGTTTGAATACCGGAATGTCCGCGCCGTCGCAAACAATGATTGCGCTCACCGGATACAAAGCGGTGCTTAACGCTGTTCTGATGATTGCCACTGTTTTCGGAATCTCGCAATTGCTCAGAGCGCGGGCGGATTGGATTGGCTTGCTCGGCGGCGCGTCCGTGCTTATCGGCTGGACGGTCTCCGCCCGAATCGGAGTGCTTATTCAACTGTCGGCTCTTTCGGAAAGCGGTGTCAAAGCTATTCCGCCAAACTTACCCGAAGTGCTTATGCAATCCGCTCCGGCGGTTTGGACAAGCATTGTTCCAATCGGGTTATTTTTCCCGATTGGTTTACTCACGCTTGGACTCGCGCTTGCGTGGGCGCGCCCCGTTCATTGGTGGATTGGATTGCTTCTCGCGCTTGGCGGCATTCTTTTTCCAATCGGACGCGCCGCCGGTCAAGTTTGGGCAATAATCGCCTGCGACATCATTTTAGGCGCGGCATTCGCTTTAATCGGCTGGCAAATTCTAATCCGTCCCGAACTTTGGTCGAAGCGACACGGCGATAATTTAGCGGAGACACAAATTACAGGAGAAATGAATGTCTAAACAATTTTCATTCGCACAAATCTTTCTGTGGCTTTTCGTAATAATGCTTGGAATCATGATTGGCGGAGGATTGTATGAACAATTGGTCGTGATGCCTTTGTGGCAGAGCGCGCCGCCCGATTCGGTTATCGCTTATTACCAGCACAACCTCGCCAATCCGCAGCATACGCTAAACCAAGGCGGCAGATTTTGGGCGATTGTCGCTCCGCTTGTCAGCTTGCTGGCAATTGCAACTTTGATTTCGGGTTTCAGGACGCGCTCCGAGCATCGCAAATGGCGGATTGCGGGAACTGTCCTGACGCTTATCATTATGGTGTTCACAGCTGTTTGGTTTATTCCGAATATCATAAAACTACAGGGCGAAGGCGTAATGGCGATGAATGCGGACGAAGTAACCAGCCTGACAAATTGGTGGGTGAGCCTAAATTGGGTGCGGGCGATTTTGTATTTAGCGGCTTGGCTTGCCGCGTTGCGAGCATTGAGCATTCCGCCGAAAGCCGAGAACAACATTTAACCGAATCGCTGTTTTAACCGACATGCAACAAACAAATTATTGGATGCGCGGCGGAAACCGCGACTCTTTATCATGTCGCCTTTTTAATTCAGAGTTGCGTATATCGGTTTCGCCCCACGCACGTCACTACCGTTAGGAAGCAAGTACGGCGGGCGAATAACCAAACGGTGATGACGCAGACCGCAGGAGGCAAATATGAAAATTCGTAAAGATTTAGCTCGATTATTCCTTTTCATTGCGACCGTTTATTGGGGAATTTGGCTCGGAGGATATATCTTACGGGAAATTAAACTATGACGTAGTACAGTTGATGCGCAGAACGCCTCGCAACCTTTCGGGTTTTTCTCACGTCTAAAAATCCGTTATTCTATTCTCCCAAAATTTATCTCTGTGCCGATTTTGCGAATCAATGAAAAAAATTATCCTTTTTATCCTCTTTATTTCGTTTTTTACAACTGGCTTATTTGCCCAAACCTACAACGACGCAGCTTTGTCGCGGGTTGCGTTGCAAGATAAAACGAGCCGTGAAGCAAGCGGCAAATTGCAGACTTTGACCGCTGGTGAACACGCCTTCCGCGCCGATGTTTACTCATCAAACCGGCAATTCGCGCAGGCGCGCGAACATTGGCAAAAAATTCTTGACAATTACGGCAAGGATGTCGCCGTGATGCCGAAGACGTTATTCGGCATCGCGCGTTCATATATGTGGGAACGGCAGTATGAAAAAGCGGTTTATCATTTTGATGAATTAATATTCGCTTACGCCGATACAAAGGAAGGGCGCGAAGGTTTAGCCTTTAAAGGCGCGTCGCTGGTTCGTCTGGGTAAAAATGCCGAAGCTGCGAAAACTTACGAGCAATACGTAACGATGTTTCCAAAGGGCGAAAAAATTGAATCATCATATTTAAATATTATTGATGCCCTGCGCGAGGCGGGCAATTACCCGGAAGCAAATTTATGGATTGATAAAACGAGGCAGAGATTTGCAGGACTTCCGGCGGCAACCAACGCTCTTCACGCACAGCTCCGATTGGAAATCAATCAGGAGAATTGGCAAAAAGCGATTGAAGCGGCAGATGTGCTGCGTTCGCTGCGAAATTTCGGCGGTTCGATGACTTCGCTCGATGAAGTTACATATTTAAAAGCCTTCGCGCTCGAGAAACTCGCACGTAAAAGCGAAGCGGCAAATACATATTCCGCCGTTTCAAAAGGCTTACATTCTTATTACGGCGGACTTGCAGCAGATAAATTGGAAAAATTAAACAATGGCTCAAATAAAGTTCAACGCACGGGAAGCATTACTGCAAATTTAGCGCGTGAGTATCCGGTTCTTTACCGTGCAGAGCTTCTTCGTCATTCTAAATCACGCGGAATTGACCCGCGTTTTGTCCTGGCGATTATGAAACAGGAAAGCAGTTTTCGCGCGAACGCCAAATCCGCTTCAGCTGCGCGAGGACTTCTCCAACTCGTCTTTGACACGGCTCTCAAATACAACAAACAAGCCGGATTCGCGCAGTTTAACGGTGAAGACCTTTATCAGCCAAATGTTAATATTGCCATCGGAAGCGTTTATATTGCGGAGCTAAAAAATCAGTTTGGCGGACTTTACGAGGCGATTGCCGCTTCATACAACGGCGGCGAAGACAACGCGGCGCGCTGGCTGGCACGCTCAAAACCAAAGGAAGCAGCCATATTCGCCTCCGAAGTCGGGTTTGCCGAAACTAAAAATTACGTGTTCAAAGTGATGAATAATTACCGCGTTTATCGAGAGCTTTACACGGAAGATTTGGTGAAAAGATAAAACAATTGTAAGAAAGCGCAAATTTTATTGGCGTGTTATTTGAATACAAATATTTTAATTATTTTGCAAAATATCTTTTACTGACATCATAGTTTCCCCTTTAATTAATCCAAATGAAGCTAATCTGTATTTTGAAACTTCATTTGAGACTTCAAACTTTTCTTTTAATCTAGCCAAAAGATTGTATAAAAGAATTTGATTTACTCTTTGATGGTCTACATATAAATAGCCTTTGTTTAAATTCTGCTCAATAAAATATTTTCTAACTTCTTTCAATAAAGGTTTTTCTGGCAACAGCAACATACTCGCAAATTTATTAGCTTGAATTTCCATAAATTTATTTGCCTTAGCAGGAAATTTACCAGTTAAGGAAAGTGTTTTTTCTATATCTATATTTTCACCAAGATATTCTCTTAATATTCCTTCATGCATTATAAGATGTCCTACCTCGTGCGCAAGCGTAAATCGCCAACGATTCAAGGTAAGTTTCAGGTCTTTCGTAATGTAAATTTTCAAAGGCTTGAAAGTTATCTTTCCGAGAATTTTATCTTTCCCGTCATAACCTAGATTTTCATCAAAAATAAATCCAACACCTAAACTTTCTGATAAAGATTTACACAAATCATCAGAAATCAATTTATCTTCTTTGTAAAACCTATCAATTTGTAGTTGGTTGATTTTTTCTTCTATTTGTTCATCTGTTTTGAAAGGAACGTAAATTTTATTTTGTCGAAGAACGTATTTGTCTATTATGCCTAAATTTATAAGCAATTCTGGTAGGTTATCAAAAGCCAGGTTATTAACAAATGCAAAAAAACTCTTGCTTTTATTAACTTGAGAGGAGTCTGAATTGGTAGCTTCTGTATTATTCGTAGAATTATTGTTGTCTTTTCGATAATTTATCCAATCTATCTCACTATCACTGTTTACAATTGCTATACCAATTCCTTTACTAACAGCAAAATTTGACGCTCCTAGCTGGAAAGCAGTTTTAGTAAAAATTATACCTTTGGTATTATGCTCACCTATTTGATTTAATTTTGAATCAAATTCTTCAACATCATCTACAGGCACCGTGCCTTCATAATCTTTACATTCAATTATAGTTAAAAAAGAATAATTTTTAGCATTTTCAAGATAAGTTTCAATTGATATATCAAAAACTATGTCTTTTCTTCTTGCTTGTGAATAATAACCTTTCTTCCAAAAAATTTTGCTTTTTTCCCCACTTACAATAAAATCGTCATTCTCCAACAATTTTTTTAGTAAATCGTGGACTTGACTTTCAAATTTGTCTCCCTTACTTACAGTATTACTAATCTTGCTCATTTTTAGTTAAGTTTACTACACAAATTTGGATCTTTTATAGAGTAATTTGAGTTAGGTTTCAATCCTCATGTCACTTGTATAAAGTAAAGTCGAAATCCTGTAAAATAAATGTTTGAGCAAATCCGC
This sequence comes from Acidobacteriota bacterium, assembly GCA_030857305.1. Classification (GTDB taxonomy): domain Bacteria; phylum Acidobacteriota; class Blastocatellia; order Pyrinomonadales; family Pyrinomonadaceae. The sequence goes on along the minus strand of JALZOH010000176.1, from coordinate 1,293 downwards.
GACAAAATGCGCGAAAAGATTCGCCATTTGTTTTGAAGATTATGAATACGAAAATTGAAGAAACAATTTGTGATGAAATAAAGAACTTAAATCCACGCATCAACAATCAGATACGCAAAAAATACGGCGATAACGGCATTTAGAATCCTCCATGCCTTAGATAAGTAATTATTCTTTTTTTCGTCCATCACCCTTAATGACCAAAGCTGTCTTTTACATTTTACTCAATATCTATTTACAAATTTATTCTTTAAATGCTACTTTGCTTTGCATTAAAAAAAGTTCTGGCGTATGAGTGGTGAAAATCAGATATGGCAAATGAAAATAATAAGAGAGCTTATATTGGTATCGAAAGAGATGAAAATTCTTTGGTATATATCGCGAAGGTTTTTAATGAACCACCCTGTCAAATCACCAAAGCGCAATATAATGCTATTGTTAAATCACTGCGCGAGCAGGACTGGGCAAATAGTGTCGAGGATGAAGAGAGCATAATCAATAAAATTATTAGCAGCAATTTACAAACAATCGAATCAAACGAAACGTAATTCATCTGATGATTAGACTGACTTTTGGTGACTGACAACATTCTACTCTTCCCAATCGCCTTGTCCTTCGCGCTCAACGTGATAGCCGACTTCTTCGAGATGCTTATAAACTTCGCGTCCGTGCTGTTTGTCTCGGACTTCCAGAAGCATCTCGATGCCGGTTTTACCCAAAGGCGCGAGCCACATCGCGCGGCGGTGAAAAACCTCGATGACGTTGGCGCCCGAATCGGCGACATTATCGAGAAGCCGGGCGAGCATTCCCGGTCGGTCAGGAACGAGCAGTTTGAACATAATGTAACGACCTTGCCGCACAAGAACTTGCTCCAAAACCCGCGCCAGAAGATTGGCGTCGATATTTCCGCCGCACAAAACCGCGCAGACATTATCATCCGAATTGAGTTTTATTTTTTTCGCCAGTAATGCTCCGAGTCCCGCCGCGCCTGCGCCTTCAACGACCAAACGATTATTTTGCACGCAGAAAAAGATTGCGCGGGCGATTTCCTCTTCTGTAACTTCAACCACCTCGTCGACAAATTCTTGAATAATCGGAAAAGTAATTGCACCCGGACGCTTAACAGCGATTCCGTCGGCAATTGTTTCCATCGCATCGTCTAAAACTACAACTTTGCCTGCCGCCACCGATTTTTTCATCGGTGCACAGTTTGCCGCCTGCACGCCGATGACGCGCACATTCGGCAAAAGACTTTTCGCGGCAATCGCAATACCCGAAATTATTCCGCCGCCG
>JALZOH010000175.1 GCA_030857305.1 Acidobacteriota bacterium | reverse complement strand
AATTTTACCAGCGATGATATGCCGGATGACCTTCTTTGACGATGACAAATAAACCTCTGCACGTCGCGCAGACTTTATCACGCGCAACGAGTTCGGCTTCGACCGTCGCGCGGTCTTCCGTAGAATCGACGACGCGAGCTCTTAAATAAATCGTTGCGTCACACGGTGTCGGACGCAGAAGTTTAACCGAATAATTTGCCGTGACGGTGCAGTCGGGCGCGTCCTTGCCGCGTCTTTTCATTAGAAAATGCGCTGCCGTCCAGTTTGAATGGCAATCAAGCAAGGTTCCGACGATGCCGCCCGAAAGCATTCCGGGAAATGCCTGGTGATGCGGATCGCTTCGCCATTCGGCAACCACTTCCTCGCCGTCAGGGAAACTTTTAATACGCAAGCCTTTGTCGTTACCCACGCCGCAACCGAAGCAGATGCCGCTCGGAGCGTAAGTTTCCTGGAGAGATTTTTCGTTGTTCATAATTTAACCGACCTTTTCTTATTTTACATATCTTGCAAAAAGTAAAATAAGAATGTATAAAGTATCGCCATATGTTACTCAAGTAAAATAACAAAGATTTCAGAATAGTTGTTTATGAGAGCTGAATAAAATTGCAACCGGATCTATATTTATAAGCCTCTATATGGACTTATTTAGTAATCCGGTAATTGCTTTTGATACAGAAACCAATCCGATAATTCAAGTAACAAAAAGTTTAGAGGAGAGCGAGTAAATTTTATGTTGGCGCTTTTGGCAATAGTCTTTTTAGTTTGGCTCGTCTTCGGTTATTTCGCTTACGGACGTTGGATTGCGAAACAGTTTAATTTGGACGACGGGCGCGAAACGCCTGCCAATCGAATCAATGATGGAAAAGATTTCGTGCCGACACGCCCGTTTTATCTGTTCGGACAACATTTTTCAGCAATCGCGGCGGCGGGTCCGATTGCCGGTCCGATTATTGCGTGTCAGGCTTTCGGCTGGCTTCCATGCTTGTTGTGGATTGCTTTGGGCGTGGTTTTAATCGGCGCGGTTCACGATTTTTCCTCCTTAACTTCCAGCATCCGGCATGGCGCAACTTCAATCGCCGAAATTACCAAAGAAAAGCTCGGCAGCGGCGCGGGTCGCGCGATGATGGCGTTTATTTGGATTGCGCTCATTTATGTCATCGTCGCTTTCACAGACATCACGGCAGGAACTTTTGTCGGCGGCACGGAAGAACTGGCAGGCGTCGGAACTTTTAACGCGGGCGGCGCGGTCGCATTTGCCAGCGTGATGTATCTCGGACTTTCGATTGTTTTGGGTTTGGTCGAAAGATTTCTGAAACCGCCTTTGTGGCTTTCGACGATTATTTTTGTTCCTGCTGCCTTCGCGCTTTCCTACCTGGGAACAAAATTTTCAACCGTGCTCCTCCTTGACCACACGAGTTGGGGCGTTCTGATTTTGATTTACTGCGTCGTCGCTTCGCTCGTTCCGGTTTGGGCTTTGCTTCAGCCGCGCGGGTATTTGGGCGGTTTTATTCTTTACACGGCTTTGGCGATCGGCATCGTTGGTATTTTCTTTGGCAATTATGAAATCGAGCAGCCGACGTTCAAATCCTTCGACATCGGCGGAATGACCGGCACGCTTTTCCCGTTTCTATTTGTCACGATCGCGTGCGGCGCGTGTTCCGGTTTTCACGGTCTGGTCTGTTCGGGAACGACTTCAAAGCAGATTGATAAAGAAAGTCATACTAAGGTGGTCGGTTACGGTGCGATGCTCGCCGAAGGTTTCGTCGCTTTTATTGCGCTCGTGACGATTATGATTGTCGCGTCCGAAGCGGTTAAAGGCGTTTCGCCCGGTAAAATTTATGGCAACGGCATCGGAAATTTTCTGACGCTTCTCATCGGCAAGGAAAATCTGCCCTTTGCGATTACTTTCGGCGCGATGGCTTTTTCAACTTTCGTTTTCGATACTTTGGATGTTTCGTTGCGTCTGGGAAGATATATTGTGCAGGAATTGTTCGGATTAAAAGGCAGAACAGGAGCGCTTATCGGAACGCTGGCAACAATTTCCGTACCTTTTGTCTGCGTTTTGATTGCGCCTCAGGGCAGTTGGAACGAATTTTGGACGCTTTTCGGCGCGTCGAATCAACTGCTCGCGGCTTTGACTTTGCTTTCAATTACGGCGTGGCTTTACGAGGCGCGCGCCAGAATCGCTTTTACACTGCTTCCGATGCTTTTTGTTTTGGCGATTACGCTGTGGGCTTTGACGAATTTGGTTATTGGAAATTTTCAAGCGGCAAAGGGTTTTGACATCAAGTTTGTCAACGGTTTAGCGTCGTTGACGCTGATTGGGCTGGCGATTTATCTGGTGATCACGGCGCTGATAAAATTGCGCGGTCAAAGAAGCGGCGAATTGATAGTTGAAGGAATTTAGTTTGTGAAACTCATTTTATCTGATTAATTCTTTGTCGAGCGTTCGAGTAGTTGTGTCTGTTACGCTCATCGCAGGTTCGCGCGGTGCAGATTCTAGCTGCGCCGTATTTACTGAATTGAGTTGTTCGGGCTGAAAATTATCTTGAAAATCATTTTTGGCTGGCGCCGGATTTCCCGATAAACTTGAAGTTCGCTGAATAATCAAATAGCAAACTCCAAAAAGCGCAGCCAGGTAGAAAAGTGAAATAGCCGTCAAAGCAACTGCGGGAACGCCGTTTTTGACCAGGATAAGAGTCACAAAAATAAATCCTAAAAATCCGAAACCGCCGATATAACCGACTGCCGAAGAAAGATTTTCGGTAACAGTTTTTTGAATTTCTAAATCCGCTTTGGAAACTTTTGTTCCGCAACGATTACAAAAATTTAATTCTGCATTAATTAAAGTTCCGCAAGTCGAGCAATACATAAACTTTCTCCTTCGATTAAAACTTAGCTGCGCGGCTTGATTTTATCTTCGAGCCATTCGGTCAAATCATCAACCGATTCGATATGCACGGGTTTTCCCTTCCACGCTTTAATGGCGAAAACGATGAACATTATCGCCGTAACGATTTGAAAAATAGTGCTGCCGATTCCAATACCGCTTAAAATTGCGCTGATAATCAAAATCGCCAAATGTGCGGCAAGACCTTGCGCGGCGTGAAAACGCACTTTCGTTTCGCTTTTGGGGATGAGAAACAATTCCACAGCACTGGCAATCAAACCAATCCAAAATGGTAGATAAGGCAGTGCAACCAAAATATTTTCCGGCAATCCAACCTTTGCAACTTTACGTTTTGACGAATTTCCGACATCCGAATTGAGCCGCGCCGTTTGATAAACATTCGGAACTTGCTGTCCGTCGTAAGGCGAAGAATAAGCGGCAAGATTAGCCTCGCTGAAACGGCGCGTTTGCTCTTCCGTCACGCTCGGCGGCGGAATTCGGTCGGTTTGGCTCGTTTTCGGGAAAGCCACAGTTTCGGCTTCCTTAACTTTTTGCGGAAACTCTGGGTCAAGCGGATTTGTGTCGAATTTTTTCTTTGCCATTGTTTTTTGATTTTACGACATTTCCGCAATTTTAGTTCAAGATATTTAGCAGCTAAAAATCTTATGCCAAAGTTGTGTTCGGAAACGCGACTTCGTGGATTTTCTCATATCCCGAATTGACGTTAAAATAGGTTTGTGAAGATGTCATTTTCAAATATACGAAAAATTTTTACTCTGGCGCTGATGTTTCTGGCGAATGCAGAAACTTTTGCCCAACCAAATATGACAAAAAACAACCGCCCGCGCGCCCGCGAAACGGGATTGAAAATCGGCATTTTGCCGACCGGCTCGCTGAATTCGATTACGGATGTAGCGGGCGTGCGCGTCGGACATTCAACCGTTTTTCGTAATGAAAAGGTCCGCACGGGCGTTACAGCCATTCTGCCGCACGGCGGAAATCTTTTTCAGGAAAAAGTCCCGGGCGCGGTTTTTGTCGGCAACGGCTTTGGCAAATTGATGGGTTCGACGCAGGTTAACGAACTCGGCGAAATTGAAACGCCGATTTTGCTGACTTCGACTTTGAGCGTTCCGCGCGTCGGCGATTTTTTGCTCGATTATATGCTCGCTCTGCCCGGTAACGAAAACGTGCAGTCAATCAATCCGCTGGTCGCCGAAACCAACGACGGTTACTTGAACGACATTCGCGGGCGGCAAATCACGCGCGAAGACGTTTTCGCCGCTATCAAAACGGCGCAGGCGGGCAAGACGGAAGAAGGCTCAATCGGCGCGGGAACGGGAACAATCGCTTTCGGTTTCAAAGGCGGAATTGGCACATCTTCGCGCCGTATGCCGGCTTCTTTGGGCGGCTATACAATTGGCGTTCTTGTCCAGACGAATTTCGGTGGCGTTTTGACGATTGACGGCACGCCGGTCGGCGTTGAACTCGGCAAGTATTACCTGAAAGACGAAGTAGAAAAAAGCGAAAATTCAAAGCAGAAGGTTTCTCAAAATAAAAATAACATCAACGATTTGGCGAACGGCTCGATTATTATTGTGATTGCAACCGACGCTCCGGTTGATGCGCGGCAGTTAAAACGAATGGCGGCGCGTTCGATGATGGGCTTGGCGCGAACCGGCGCGGCGGCGACTAACGGCAGCGGCGATTACGCCATCGCTTTCTCAACCGCCCCGGAAGTCCGCGCCAAATCTTTGGGCGACAACCGCGCCCCGCGCGACGTTAAACTTTTGCCGAACGATGCGATATCGCCGCTGTTTCTGGCTGTCATCGAAGCAACGGAAGAAGCGATTTACAATTCGCTGTTTCGTGCGACAACCATTACCGGAAAAGAAAATCGTACGGTTGAAGCCTTGCCGATTGATAAAACGATAACGATTTTGCGGAAATACGGAAAAATAAAATGAATTCGCTTTAACTTTCTTCCGTGACTTTTATTCCCAATTCGTCCAACTGCGCCGCGTCAACCTCGCCCGGCGAATCCATCATTAAATCCTGCGCCGACGCGGTTTTTGGAAAGGCGAGAACGTCGCGGATGTTGTCGGTTTGACACAAAAGCATCACGATTCTTTCGATTCCGGCGGCAAATCCGCCATGCGGCGGCGTGCCGTATTCGAGTGCTTCGAGGAAAAATCCGAATCTTTCTTTAGCTTTTTCCGGCGTTAAACCGAGCGCTTTGAAAATTAGATTTTGAATTTCGCGCTGGTGTATACGAATCGAGCCGCTGCCGATTTCGTAACCGTTTATTACAATGTCATAAGCGCGGGCGCGGATTTTTCCAAGTAGTTCAGTTTCGCCATTCTCGATGGCGCGTTTGAAGAGCGGCACGTCTTCGTCCATCAGCGACGTGAACGGATGGTGCATCGCGTCGTAATTTTCCGTGTCTTCGTTATACTCAAACATCGGAAATTCGGTTACCCACAGCGGTTTATAAACATTTTTCGGAATCAAGTTTTCGCGCCTGGCGATTTCGTTTCGTAACGCGCCGAGACTCGCCGCGACAACTGATTTTCTGCCGGCGACAATCAAAACCGCGTCGCCTTTTTCGGCTTCGGCAGTTTTCGCCAATTGCTCGATTTTTTCTTGTCCCAAAACTTTCAAAAGCGAAGATGAAATTTCATCGCCGATTTTTATCCAAGCCAGCGCGGACGCGCCGTAACGCTTTGCAAACTCTTGCAATTCATCCAATTGTTTACGTGAGTAATCGGCTTTTTCTTTTGCCACAACGCATTTAATTTCGCCTTTATTTTTCAACGTTTCGGCAAACGGCG
>JALZOH010000174.1 GCA_030857305.1 Acidobacteriota bacterium | reverse complement strand
TTCCAGTGCTCCGGTCGCTTCGTCGCCGTAAAGTTTGACGTAAGCTCCGAGCGGAATCGCGCTGATGCGGTAATCGGTGTGCCCGATTTTTTTGCCCCAGATGCGCGGACCGAGTCCAAAAAACGAATACGCTTCGACGCGCATTCCGAGAAGTTTGGCAACCGCAAAATGTCCAAACTCGTGAATGTTGATGGCGATGCCGAGAACGAAGATAACGGCTAAAATGACTAATAAAATATCGGGCATTGTATAAATTCCTTTTTCAAAATAATTGTCTGCTTAGAAACAAATTCCGGCGGACGAGTTGTCAGTAAAAGTGTAAATCTCTCGTTGCGCTTTGGCAACTACGGCAAAATGTCGGCAACTTTAATTTTTGCATCCGACTTGGCAAGCGGCGCGACCGAATCTTTTTCAGTTAAGATTTTAATTTCCGTATAAACGAAGCCGAGTTTTTCATCTCGAATCGGACGGCGATAAACTTCCAACGAACGATTTTTCAGATTCAAAATCCAATACTCTTGAATTTTGTTTTTGGCGTAAAGACCGGCTTTTTTCGTGCGGTCATAGCGAAGCGTTGAATCTGAAACCTCAATTATCAATTCGGCTGTCTTCGGATGGGCGGAAGTATAATCCCTAATTGTGTCTTTGACAACCGCAGCATCAGGCTCGGGCTCGTTGGTTTGACTGAAACTCATTGGAAGCTGTGAACGGATAATAAACCCTTTTATAAATGAAAGTCGCAAAACTTCGATAAGCAGACTTAGAGCAGTTGCGCGAAAGGATTTCATTGGTGACATTTCAATAATTTCTCCTTCAATAAGCTCAACTCTTTTACCGTGAAAAAATCCGAGTTCAGCCATTTGATAATACTCATCGCGCGTCCACAAACGAACTTTTACGGATTCATTTTCAAATCTGTTTTCTTCCATTTCATAAACGAATGGAGCGGTTGAAGATTGAATTTTATTATTGACCTGTTGCATTGCTGTCACCTCAAATTTGCCAAAGCTGTTTTTTCCGGATTTTCGAGTTTCATTATAGCCTTATTTCGCGCCCAAGTATCGATTTCGAGAACAATTTCCAGACTCGTTGCAGCTTCTGATTCGTGTTCGTTCATTACGCTCTCGATAATTTTCGGAATGTTGGACAATCGAATTTTCTCGTCAAGAAACGCATTGACGGCGATTTCATTAGCGGCATTCAAAACTGCGGGCATCGTTCCGCCAATTTTTAACGCTCGATAAGCCAGAGCCAGGCATGGAAATTTTTCCAAGTCGGGTTCTTCAAATGTTAATTGAGAAATTTTTGCAAAATCGAGCGGCGGTAGGCAATTCGGCTGGCGTTTCGGAAAAGTCAAAGCATATTGAATCGCGTGTTTCATATCGGTTACGCCGAGTTGCGCGATAAACGAGCCGTCAATCATTTCGACGAGCGAATGCACGACCGATTGCGGATGCACGACGACCGAAATATCATCAGCCGAAAACCCGAACAGCCAATGCGCTTCGATAACTTCTAAACCTTTGTTCATCAAAGTCGCCGAGTCAATCGTAACTTTGTCGCCCATCTGCCAGGTCGGATGATTTAAGGCTTCTGCGCGTGTCGCATTTTCGATTTCCTGTTTTGTTTTCGTGCGAAACGGACCGCCTGAAGCCGTTAAAATCAAACGCTTGACTTCCCTTCTGGATTCGCCGCGCAGACATTGATGGAGCGCATTGTGTTCGGAATCAACCGGCAAAATTTCCGCTTTGTTTTCCCGCGCCGCTTTCGTCATCAATTCGCCCGCCATTACAAGCGTTTCTTTGTTGGCAAGCGCAACTCTTTTTCCCGCTTCGAGTGCGCGCAGAGTCGGCACAAAACCGACCGCGCCGACTGTTGCCGAAACAACCGCTTCCGCTGCCTGGTGAGTTGAAACGGCGATTAATCCTTTTTCGCCAATTTCAATTTTCGGTGCTGTGGCGTTTGTTTTGTGTATTTCCCGTAAAAGATTTTCCGCGTAAGTTTCATTTTCGACGGCGACCAGCTCAGGTTTGAATTTAGAGATTTGTTCGGCGAGTTTCCCGACATTCTTTCCCGCGCCGAGCGCGACGACGCGAAAATCGCCTAAAAACTCGACAACTTTTAGCGCGTTGCACCCAATCGAGCCGGTCGAACCTAAAATAGAAATCGCTTTCATAAGTAATAAATCGTCAAGACCTTGATCAACTTTACATAACTTTACATTAGAAAAGCGATTTTTATCCAACTAAGACTATTGTAAGCGCGTCATAAATTGCGAGTTATTAAACGAAGCAAGTTTTTAAGATTTCGTTTTTAACCGAAAAATTATAAAGGGAGAAATAAAATGAAAAAATTTTTAGTTTTATCAATGCTTTTAATGTCGGCGGTAGTTTTTGTGCCGTCAGCCGAAGCAAAATCAAGCAATAACAACACTTTAACGGCGAATAACAGCGCAGTGCCGCAAATTCAGGTTCAAATCGGCGGACAAAATCGCCGGAATAATCGTTATAATCGCTATAATCGTCGGGCTCGCGTTGTCAACAGCGTTCGAAATGTGCGTGTCGGCAGACGAATTTACCGCGAAACTTATCAAACCAGATACCAGCCGAACGGCAGAGTTACAACCCGACTTATCAGCCGCGTCTTTATCGGTCGTTACTAATCGTTGATTGTTTAGGTAAAATGTTTGTGCGGGAATCTACTCTCCCCTCCCGCTCATTTTTCTTTTCCCAGCTTTTCCGCAAATTCCTGCGTCACTTCCAGATAATTTCCCTTATCTTCTTTTCCAGCCAGGTATGAATTATATTCAGCCGATTTGTTTTTCGGCACGCTCAGAGTTTGCCAATCTGTCGAGCGAAAATGCTTGGCAAGAAACTGGATTTGTCCGATGTGCGAAGCCGTGTGCATCGCCGCCCGGTTTACCGCTTTAACCACCGTAAAATCCTCGCCGCGAATTTGCACGGTTTTGTCTAAATCTTCAATCGTTAAAGACTGCAAAGTTTCAAAAAGCGTCTTCCACCCGGCTTCCCAAAAGTTCATCAAACTTTCTCTCGTATCACCGTCCGTCATGAATTCGGCGTCACGATTTCTGTCAGGCTTTTCGCCGTCGGTTAATAGAAAATCCGTCCAGCGCGAGCGCAAATTTCCGCCGATGTGTTTCGTAATTGTGGCAATCGAATTAGCCTCTTCATCAATCGCTTTGAAAAATTCCTCGTCCGAAACTTGCTTCATCGCTTTTTCGGCGAGTTTTTTATAACTGCGAAAAGCGCCGATTGACTCATCAAGAAAATTTTGTAAAATTCGTTCCATAATCTTAAATTTTAATTACCTAAAAATTTATTAGCAACTTTTGACCGACAAAATAAAAAAGAAAAGCCTTGAACTCAAATTTGGTAAGTCCAAAGCTGAAAATTTGATTCTAAAACGAGTTGATTACAATTTAAAAATCCAAGCCTGGTTTGTGCTAACCGGTCCCGTTTCGCGTGTGCCGCGTCCATAACCGCCGACAATCAAAGCTCGTTCATCGTCAAGGAGCGTCACGGACGTATAATGAAGCGGTATGCCAAATTCGCCTGCCGTTTTTATAAAAGTATTGGTCAACGGGTTGAAAACTTCCGCGCCTTCGCCCCCACCGCCGACGAATACTTTTCCGTCTTTTAGCAGAACCGCAGTTCCGTCGATTTTAAAACGCGCAAAATTCATTTCACCCGTCGGCGTAAATTCATTTGTTGCAGCGTCAAAAATTTCCGCGCTTTTGTATTGTCCGTTCCAATCTCGACTGTCAGAGCCGCCGAAAACCAGAATGCGATTATCTTTCAGCAAGATCGAATCGTGTTTATAGCGCACTACATTCATCGGTTTGGTCAAAGAAAAATTGTTTGTTTGCGGGTCGAAAATTTCCGCGCTCGATAAAATCTGTCCGCGACCGGTTTCTCCGCCCGTAAGTAGAATTCGCCCGTCCGCTAATTTCGTCGCCGCATGGACTGAACGGGCGTTTCGCATTTTCCCGATTGAGGTAAAAGAATTGTTTTGGGGATTGAAAACTTCGGCTTCGCTTAGGCGTTCCTGACCGTCAAAACCGCCGGCAATCAATACTTTTCCATTGTCAAGAAGTGTTGCCGAATGCCCGGAGCGACGACGGTGTGTGTTGCCGACAGAGGTGAATGTTTCTGTTTTTGGGTCGTAGATTTCCGCGCTTGCTTCGGGTAGACGGTTTGACCAACCGCCGATTATCAAAACTTTTCCGTCCGCCAGAAGCGTTGCCGTATGGCTGACGCGCTTGATGGTCATTTTGTTTCTAGCTCGAGCAAAATTGTTCGTCTTCGGATCAAAAATATCGGCATCGTCGAAAAACACGCCGTTGCGCTCCATTCCGCCCGCAATCAAAATTTTTCCGCTCTTCAAACGAGTTGCCGTATGCGATGCTCTCGCTTCGCTCAACTTACCGATTTCAGAAATTTTTCCGTATGTTTGTTGTTGTAAACCTACGACACCGACAGAGTTTTTTTGAGCCGAACAGTTTGTCGCAAAACTAATAAGAATTGCAAGAAGCGCGCTTAAACAAAGTTGATAAGGCATAATTTTCTCCTTCGCTAAGATAACACCGCAAAAGCGATTTTTGTGACATTTTTATTTTCTTTATGATTTGCTCTTGGAGTTTTGTTTGTAAATTTTTACTTTTGCAGCCGCTTCTTCTCTTTCAATTGTTTCTTGTTCGCCGGTCTCCATATTTTTAAGCGTAACTTTATTTTCTGCTAGTTCGCTCTCGCCCAAAACGCAGACGAACGGCACATTGATTTGCGAAGCGTATTTGAATTGTTTGCCGAGTTTGTCGGCTTCAGGATAAACGAGAACGCGCAATTCTTGTTGTCTTAATTCGCCCGCTAATTTCAAAGATTCGCCGATTGATTCTTCATTCCAGACGGTTATCAAAACGTCAGCCGAATTTGTTTCTAATTCCTTCGGAAACATTCCGCGTTCTTCCATCACGACGAGAATTCTTTCTAAACCTAAACTAAAACCGCACGCGGGAATTTGTTCCTTGCCGAACATACCGATTAAACCGTCGTAACGTCCACCGCCGGCGAGGCTTCCCGCCAAATCGGGAACGTTGATTTCCATAATTGTGCCTGTGTAATAGCTCAAACCACGCGCTAAACTCGCGTCGATTTTGATATTTTCTAAATTTGTGAACTCCAGAATTTGCGAAAGCTCTTTCAAACCGTCCTTGCCTGTTTCTTGCTCGCCGACAAACTCAGTTAGACGGGAAATCGTATTTGTATTTCCTGCCGTTTCAAGAGCGGCAAATAAATCCAGCAGTTTCACGCCTGCGTTTTCGTTAATTTCCCGCTGAGCAAATTCTTTCAAAACGCCGTCTTTGCCAATTTTGTCGAGTTTATCCAGAGCAACAAGTGCGTCAGATTGTTTTTCCTTTTCGATTTTTACTGCGTCCAAAATTCCGTGCAAAACATCTCTGTGATTAATGCGAATAATAAAATCATCGAATCCTAACTTCTGCAAAATCTCGCTCACCGCTGAACAAAGTTCCGCTTCAACAATCATCGAATTTGAACCAATCGCGTCAACGTCGCATTGATAAAATTCCCGATAGCGTCCGCGTGCCGGACGGTCGGCTCGCCAGACGGGTTGGATTTGGTAGCGTTTGAAGAATTTTGGCAAATCGTTTTTGTGATTGGCGACGACGCGGGCGAGCGGAACAGTTAAATCATAACGCAGAGCAAGGTCGGATAAATCTTTTTCAGGAG
>JALZOH010000173.1 GCA_030857305.1 Acidobacteriota bacterium | reverse complement strand
GCTTATAACGGGGCGCGGATTCGTGAGGCGTGTCGGCTTTTTACCAATAAAATGCTGGAAGACGATGTAACCGTCGGCATAACTTTGACCGGCGCGTTGACTCCGGCGGGTTTGGGGATTTCGGCGATTATTCCGCTTATCAAAGCCGGTTTTATTGATTGGATTATCTCGACGGGCGCGAATCTTTATCACGACACGCATTTCGGCATCGGTTTATCTCTGCATCAGGGCGACGCGAAAATGGACGATAGAATTTTGCGTGACGAAGAAGTCGTGCGAATTTACGACATTTTTTTCGATTATTCGGTTCTGCTCGACACGGATGAATTTTTCCGCCGAGTCATTGAAGGCGAAGAATTTCAACGCACGATGTCATCTGCCGAATTTCATTATTTGTGCGGTAAATATGTCCGAGAGCGAGAAAATAAACTCGGCATCAAGGAAAAATCTCTTTTGGGCGTGGCGTTTGAATACGGCGTTCCGATTTATACTTCGTCACCCGGCGATTCTTCAATCGGGATGAACATCGCCGCCAAGGAATTGCAGGGAAGTAAATTGATTTTAAATCCGAATTTGGATGTCAACGAAACCGCCTCAATCGTCCTCGCAGCAAAGCGCGGCGTCGTTCACGCTGGCAAAAAATCAAAGAAACCGGGCAAATCAGCAATATTTATTCTCGGCGGCGGAAGTCCGAAGAACTTCGCGCTGCAAACCGAACCGCAAATCCAGGAAGTTCTCGGCATCGACGAAAAAGGACACGATTATTTTTTGCAAATCACAGACGCCCGTTCCGACACGGGAGGACTTTCCGGGGCGTCGCCGTCGGAGGCAGTCTCGTGGGGAAAAATCGACCCGGACAAACTGCCCGACGCAGTTGTCGCTTACGTTGATTCAACCGTCGCTTTACCGATTATCACAGCCTATTCTTTAGCCAGACACGAGCCGCGCGAGCCGAAAAGATTGTATGAACGGCGCACAGAGTTTATGCAGCTTTTGAAGGACGAATATAAAAAATCAACCCGAAGATAAATGTAGGGAGCGCCTGCGTGCCTACAAACAATTGCAATGAAATTACTCGCCGAATTTAACCACGAAAACTATCAAATTACCTTTGAGCAAAACGGTGAAAATTTAACTGCTGAAATTGACGGTCGCCGTTACGAACTTGAAGCCTCACAGCCTGAACCGAATGTTTATCTGCTGAAACACAACGGCAGAATTTATGAATTCTTTGTTTCCCCCAATGAAAAATCGAATGAACCTTTCCAAGTAAGTATCGGCAATCACAATTTGGAGATTAAAATTCTTGACCCGAAAAGGTTGCGCGGAAAAGGCGCGGCAGCCGGTCAAACCGACGGAGCGGCGGAAATCAAAACGGCGATGCCTGGAAAACTCGTGCGCGTCCTGGTCGAGAAAGGTGCAGCGGTGCAGAAAGGCGACGGCATTTTAGTAGTTGAAGCAATGAAAATGCAGAACGAAATGAAAGCTCCCAAAGACGGTGTTGTAAAAGAGATTCGTTTTAAAGAAGGCGCAACTGTTAACGCGGGTGATGTTTTGGCAATTATCGAATAAAAGGAATTTAGATTTTATTTATTTAAAATTCAGAAATTTATGTGCGGTGAAAGCCGCGCTCAATGTCTTTCATTGTCAGACGCAAAATTACCGGACGCCCGTGCGGGCAAGTGGTCGGTGAAGATGTCGTCAAAAGGCGGTCAATAAGCCAGTGCATTTTTTCGGGTGTTAGTTTCATATTGATTTTAACGGCGGCTTTGCAAGCCAGCGATGCGGCAATCGAATCGCGCAAAGTTGATTTCGCGTGTCCGCGTTTATCGCCGGCGAAAGATTCGAGAATTTCGGCGAGCAAATTTCGTACCTCCGAAGGCGGCAAGTCAGTCGGCACGGATTTGACGGCAATTGTTCTGCCCGATAAACGCATTACGCCGAAACCGAGATTTTCCAGTTCCGGTTCGATTTGGTCAAAGGCAACAGATTGTGCCGGAGTTAAGTCGAAAGTCTCGGGCAGCAACAAGTTCTGCGATTCGATTTTTCTCATCGATTCTTTTTGCCGGAATTTATCAAACAAAATTCGCTCGTGCGCCACGTGCTGATCGATGAGGAGCAAGCCTTTGTTATCGGTGGCGATAATAAAACTGTTGTGAAGCTGCGCGATTGGGTGAATCTTTGCGGAGGACAAACTTTCTACTTCAATTGATTTAGGAATTTTTACTGCCGAATCAACAATCGGAGAAGTTACCGGTTGAGAGTCGAGACTGGAGAGTTGAAGGTTGGAGGTCGAAGCAAAATCTTCAATATTTGTCGATTGTGCGTAGTTCGCTGCACTATTCTCGCTGGGTGTTTGGCTTTCGCTATTTGACTCTCGGCTTTTTTCTTGCGCCGATTCTTCAAAATCAACGGAGGAAATCGGAATTTCAAAGTTTGGCGGTTGATTTTCGACGGGCGGCAGTTCTGCTTCTTGATTAACTGTTTGATAATCTGAATTTTCATTCTCCAAATTTTGCTTTGGATTTTCTGACGTATATTCAATTGTCGGCTGAAAGGGGCTTTGGGCTTCTTGCAAGATGTTTTGCAAACTGATTTCCGATTCGTTCTCGACTTTCAACTCTCGACTCTCGACTTTTAACTCTTTTTTCTCGATTTGCAGAATTCCCGCATTTCTTAATGCACCGCGAATTGCTTCACTGATTACTTCCTTGACTGCTTCGGGACGGCGAAAGCGGACTTCGGTTTTTGCCGGGTGAACATTAACATCGAGCTCTTCAAACGGAATTTCCAGAAACAAAAATGCCACCGGATAAACTCCGTGCGGAAGAACTGACCGAAAACCTTCGAGCAGACCGCCGGAAACTATTTTGTCGCGAACAAATCGGCGGTTAATAAAAAAGTATTGACCATCGCGCGTTGAACGGCGTTCACGCGGCGCGGAAACAAAACCGGAAATATTAGCGACAAATTCACGTCCACCCGAAACAGGCAAAAGGCTTTCAAAAAGCTCAGCGCCAAATAATTGGTAAGCTCTTTCGCGTAAATCCTTGGCGGGCGAAACACGAACGATTTCACGCCCGTTGTTTGTTAAAGTAAAAGCGATTTCGGGATTTGCAAGTGCGTAGTGCGTCACGATATTTGTTAAATAATAATTTTCCGTGGCTTCCGAGCGCATAAATTTCCGGCGCGCGGGTGTATTAAAAAACAAATCTCTGACGGTAATGGTTGTGCCTTGCGGGCGCGCCGCCTCTTTGACGTCAACTAATTTACCGCCTTCCATATAAACGCGGGTTGCCGACGTGTCTTCCGCTATTTTTGTCACCAGCTCGACTTTCGCGACCGACGCGATTGAGGCAAGCGCTTCACCGCGAAAGCCGAGCGTGGCGATTCGGCTTAAATCGTCCAAATTTTTTATTTTAGAAGTGGCATGACGTTCAAACGACAGAATTGCATCATCACGACCCATTCCCGTCCCGTCGTCGGTCACGCGCATTAGCCGTCTGCCCCCGAGTTCAACTTCAATGCTTAAACGTTTCGCGCCTGCATCAAGAGCGTTTTCAATGAGTTCTTTGATTACTGAAGCCGGACGCTCGACCACTTCACCCGCCGCGATTTGATTTGCCAGATTATCCGATAAAATTTTGATTTTGTTCATTAAAAATCAATCCTAACAGCGTTTTAATATTTTTTTTGTTTTTATTGAGGTTTATTATAAATGGCTTCGTATAATAATAAAAACTCTCGATCCAATTGACAAAAGTATTCTTTTAGAAAGTTAGCAACAATTTTCACAAGCCGTCTTTGCCATTCCCAAATTGAATATGATATTCTTTTTCCTTTGTAATCATACCTTTTTTGTCGTTTATTACGAGGAGTAAATTTAAGAAATGGCTATTAATGGAGACGGGCAATTTGGAAAGATTGTACAGATTATCGGTCCGGTTGTTGACGTAGAATTTTCAAACGATTATTTGCCGCCAATTTATCAGGCGCTGCGCATTACGAGCGAGGGTTTTGACGTTGAAACACCGGTTGATGTAATAGCGGAAGTTCAACAGCATCTCGGCGAAGGTCGCGTTCGCGCCGTTTCGATGCTTCCGACCGACGGAATGGTGCGCGGAATGCAGGTGATCGACACGGGAGGACCGATTACTGTTCCGGTGGGCGAAGCAACTTTGGGACGGGTGATGAATGTTATCGGCGATCCGGTTGATGAACTCGGCGAAGTCAAATCCGAAACGCGCGCTTCGATTCATCGTCACGCACCGAGTTTTGACGAGCAGGCAACCGAGCTCGAAATGTTCGAAACCGGAATCAAGGTTATTGATTTGATTCAGCCGTTCAAACGCGGCGGAAAAATCGGTTTGTTCGGTGGCGCGGGCGTTGGAAAAACGGTTCTGATTATGGAACTGATCAACAACATCGCCAAAGCGCGCGAAGGATATTCGGTTTTTGCCGGCGTCGGCGAACGAACGCGTGAAGGCAACGATCTGCTTCGAGAAATGGTTGAGTCCGAAGTTATCACTTACGGCAAAGAGTTCAACCATAATATGGAAGAAACCGGCGCGTTCGACTTAACCAAAGTTGACAGAGGCGAGATTAAAAACTCGAAAGTAGCTCTGGTTTACGGACAGATGACCGAGCCGCCGGGAGCTCGCCTGAGAGTTGCTTTGTCAGGATTAACGGTTGCCGAATATTTTCGCGATCAAGGCAACGATGTACTTTTCTTCGTTGATAATATTTTCCGCTTTACGCAAGCCGGTTCGGAAGTTTCGGCGCTGCTCGGTCGAATGCCTTCGGCGGTTGGTTATCAACCGAATCTGGCAACAGAAATGGGCGAAATGCAGGAGCGAATTACTTCTACAAAGGTTGGGGCTATCACCTCGATTCAAGCTGTTTATGTACCGGCGGATGATTATACAGACCCCGCGCCCGCCACTACATTTGCGCATTTGGACGCGGTAACCGCGCTTTCACGTCAAATCGTCGAGCTTGGAATTTATCCGGCGGTTGACCCGCTTGCCTCCAACTCGACGCTTTTGAGTCCCGACATCGTTGGTGAAGAACATTATCGCACAGCGCAGGACGTAAAACGTATTCTGCAACGCTACAAAGATTTGCAGGATATTATTGCTATTTTGGGATTGGACGAATTGAGCGAAGAAGACAAATTAGTTGTTTCCCGGGCGAGAAAAGTTCAACGATTCTTCTCGCAGCCGTTCTTTGTTGCGGCGCAATTCACCGGTTTGGAAGGCAGATACGTCAAAACGGAAGAAACCATCAAAGGTTTTCGCGAAATCATCGACGGCAACTGCGACGATATGCCCGAGCAAGCCTTTTATATGGTCGGAACTATCGAAGAAGCGCGTGATAAAGGGCAGAAAATGGCGGCGAGCGCATAAACAGTGGTAAGTGGCAAATGGTGAGTGCTAAGTTTTTTCTTAGACTTGCCGTTTACCATTTACCGTTTACCACTTAAAAAAAATGTTGAATTTAGAAATAGTCACACCTGAAAAAAGGATTTTAAACGAAACTGTCGATGCGGTAACGATTCCGACAACCAGCGGGGAAGTCGGCATTCTGACCAACCACGCACCGCTTATTTCATCGCTCAAATCCGGCATTTTGTCTTTTTCAAAATCCGGCGCTACCGAAAGAATGGTTGTTTCGGGCGGATTTGCCGAAGTCAGTGCCAACAATGTTTCGATTTTAGCCGATATCGCCGAACGAGCCGACGAAATTGATGTCGAATCCGCTCGTTCGGAGCGTGAAGC
>JALZOH010000172.1 GCA_030857305.1 Acidobacteriota bacterium | reverse complement strand
GTTGTAACTCTGACGGCGAAGAAAAATGGAGGGAAATAATAATGAAAAATAGAAAATGGATAATGGATAATATTTTTTCTCCGCGTCTTTTCTGCGTTTTTTCTGCGGTGATGATTTTTTCGCTGCTCACGACTTTCGCTCACGCTCAAAAGCGTCTGAAAACATCTCCAAAACCAATGAGTTCAAAACTGGCAACCGTTTTTCAGCCGAGTAAATCTCCGATAATTTCCACGCGCATTCAATTTTTGACCGGTTCGGTTGACGACCCACAGGGCAAAGAAGGTTTAGCGTCCTTGACCGCCGCGATGCTCGCACAGGGCGGCAGCAGAAAACTGACTTACGACGAAATTGTCGAACAATTTTATCCGATGGCAACCGGTTTCAGCTGGCAGTCGGATAAGGAAATGACAACTTTTATCGGTTCAACCCACGTTGACAATCTCGATAAATATTACGATTTAATCAAGCAGATGCTGCTTGAGCCGGGCTTTCGTGAAGAAGATTTCACGCGGCTCAAACAAGATGCGATAAATTTTTTGAAAACGAGCCTGCGTGAAGGAAACGACGAAGAACTCGGCAAGGAACGCCTCTACAACATTATTTATGCAGGTCACCCGTACGCGCACCACAGTATGGGAACAATCAGCGGTTTAGAGCGAATAACTCTGCCGGACGTGCGCGACTTTTACGCGAAAAATTACACTCAGGCGAACCTGGTCGTCGGGCTTTCCGGCGGTTTCGACACAAGATTTTCCGGACGAATGGCGACTGATTTCGCAAAACTTCCGAAGGGCAGAAAACAGGCGCGAAAATTTCCTGCTCCAAAGCTTGAAACCGGAATGAAGATAGAAATAGTTGAGCGTGAAACACGCGCGACGGCAATTTCGCTCGGATTTCCGATTGCCGTTAATCGGGCTAGTAAGGATTACGCCGCGCTCGCTCTGGTGGCGTCGTATTTCGGTCAGCATCGTTCTTCCAACAGCTATCTTTACGGACAGCTTCGAGAAAAACGCGGGCTTAATTACGGCGATTATGCTTACATCGAATATTTCCCGCGCGGAATGTTTCAGTTCCAACCCGACCCGAATCTGGCACGTCAGCAGCAGATTTTCCAGATTTGGATTCGTCCCGTTGAGCCGATTAACGCAAACTTTACACTTCGCGCCGCGCTTTACGAATACGATAAATTAGTCAAAAACGGTTTAGACCAACAGACATTTGAGGAAACCCGCGACTTTTTGATTAAATACGTCAATATCCTGACGCAGACGAAGGATGCCGAACTTGGATACGCCCTCGACAGCCGTTATTACGGCACCGGGAACTTCAACGAATATACGAAAACGGCTTTGTCAAAGTTGACTCTGGAGGATGTTAATCGCGCGATAAAAACTCATTTGTCATCAAACAATATGCGGGTTGTGATGATTACAAAAGACGCTCAGGGTTTGCGTGACGCAATCGTTAACAACAAACCCGGAACAGTTTCGTACGCTGCCGAAAAACCTGCGGAAATTCTGGCGGAAGACAAGACGATTTCAACTTATCCGATTCGCGTGAAAGCCGAAAGCGTAACGATTACACCAGCCGGAAAAGTTTTTGAATAACATAAAATTTGTTGTTTTGCCGAATTGCAAAAATAATTTTTTGCTAATTTATTTTCATTTCAGTTGCGCTGCGAACGATAACTTTTCCGTCGGCGGTGGTATAAAGCTTATGAATACCGCCGCCGTTTCCGAATTTCAACGTTGATGTGCTTTTTCCGTCGCCGATATAATTGAGCGTTACGCCGTCGGTTTGAATATTCTTTCGATTTGATTCGATAGTAACGTTAGGGTTTTCCGGCAGAGTCAGAATGATTGTGCCATCAACGGTTTGTGCCGCCAAGTTTTGAAAATCACCTTCCAAATTCATCATTCCGTGGTTGGTTTTTCCGTCAAACACGCCGCGAAAACCAATCAGGCGAATTCTTCCGTCAACTGTTCCGACACTTATTTTACCGCCGGCGTCGCGCACATCAACTGTTTCGTCCGCGCCTTGCAAATCAATTTCGCCGGAAACGCCTTCGAGCCGGATTTCGCCGCTCGTGACGATTTTCAAATTCGATTTTCTTGGCACAAAAACTTCAATCCGGGCGCGATTCATTTCATATAAAAAATCTTTGTTTGCTGCATCAGTCGAGTTTGAAACTTTAATATTCACGTCCGAGCCAGCTTGCGTCGCATTCAAATCAAGCGGCATTTGCCCGTTTTGAACTTTTGAGATGCGCGTCACCGCGTACTGAACTTCCGGTTTATCCCAACCGCGCACGAAAACAGTAAAATTTCCGGCTTCAATCGTCACTTTCGGCGTTCCTTTGACGACGAAACTCTCGCTCTTTTCTTCAATGCTTGGCGAGCCGAATGTCCAATTTGCGTTCGACATTCGCGCGAATGCTTCTCTATATTTTTCCTGCGCTTGTTTGATTTGCGCTTTCATCTGCTCGGAATTTATTTTGAGCTCGGCTTGTTTGAGTCCTTCCAAGTGTATTTTTTCGAGTTCGGGTTTTATTTTACGAAGTTCCTTTTGGGCTTCTTTTAATCCTTCCTCTACACCTTCCTTAATCGCTTTATTAATTTCATCATTGTCGATATCAATATTTATTGTCGGGGACTTTGGCGACTTCGGAGTCTTAGGCGGTTTCGGGGATTTCGGCGGTCTTATACCGGAATTATTTTCAAAATCTCCGTCGTTCCAATCGTTTTGATTTTTTGATTTCAGAAGATTTGTCGCGGGATTAAGATTTTTACCGTCGTTTTTGCGTCTGACAGATAATGCGCCGTTGACGCTATTCAGCCGAATTTGCACGTCGCCGCTGCCGATTTTGCCGTACATATCGCGCCCGACGTATTCGCCTTTGCGGACCGGTAAACCGAAATCGTTGCTGATGTTTCCGTTAACCGTATCGGCTTTGACGGTTGCGTTGGCGTCAGATGGAATAATCAGTTCAACCGTTCCGTTGACCGTGTTTAATGAAATTTTGCTTTTTGCTTCCAGCCGGTCAAAATCAGCGACAACCGTTCCGTTGACGGTCGAAAGATTTGCCGCGCCGCCTAGATTTGTTGCGCGAACTTCACCATTGACAGCCGAGGCTTTCGTTGAGTTTCCCGCGTTTGTGATGCTGACCGAGCCGTTGACTGTTTCAATATCGTCTAAAACTGCATTGCGCGGCACAACCAAGCGATATTCGATTTGCAGTTTGCCGTAATTTCGACGCTCACCGGAATTTTTGCGTCGCCAATCGCCGTAATTGGTTTCGACGCTGAAGACGTCAGGTCGTGCATCGATTTTGACTTCAATCTCCGACAAGCCTTCTTTTGTATCAGCGGTTTTGACATATTCGAATTTGACCTCGTTTCTATCCCACGTCCCTACGGTTATTGAGCCGTTAACATTTGAAACGCTGACTGTGCCGTTAGCGTTGAGCGGATAGGATTGCTCGAATCTTTCGGTCTCGTCAAATTTAAAAACGTTTTTAGAGCTGAAATTAGAATAATTATAATTATTAATTTCCGGCAAATTGCCGCCGGATGAAATTAGCAGACTAGCGAAAATTATCGAGTATAACCAAGACATAAACGGTTTCTCCTTATTTAGATTTTTTGTATATAAATAAAAATTAATTTTTCCTTTTCTAATTACAAAACACCACTGATATGGAGTTTGTGACAATTTTTACGATAAAGATAATTTTTTCACTTTTTCTATACTAAGATGTCAAGTATCCTTAATATCAGTCAATAACTAAAAGCTTAGGTCTTTCAAGTATAAAGAATGAACAACGAATTCTTGAACAACCGCGTAATTGTCAAAGTTGGCGACATTACTAAAGAAAATGTCGATGCCATCGTCAACGCGGCAAACTCAACGCTACTTGGCGGCGGCGGAGTTGACGGCGCAATCCACCGCGCCGGCGGGACGCAAATATTAGACGAATGCCGAGAAATTCGCCGTCAACAACTTCCTGAAGGTTTGCCGACCGGCGAAGCCGTAATTACCGGCGGCGGAAACTTAAGGGCGAGATTTGTGATACATACGGTCGGTCCTGTTTACGGGATAAACGAAGGTCGAGACGCGGAACTACTTGCCAATTGTTATAAAAACTCGCTTAGCTTAGCGTTTAGAAATAATATTCAATCAGTTGCTTTTCCTTCAATTTCAACCGGTGTATTTGCCTACCCAAAATACGAAGCCGCTAAAATTTCATCCGAAGCAATAAAAGAGTTTGTGACAAAAAAAGAAGCCCCCCGGACAATTTATCTGGTTTTCTTTTCAGAAATTGATGCGCAACAGTTTGTAAAACATCAAAATTTTTAACTTCGAAAAATACACTCTCATTGATTTCACCAATTAAGTTGATACTTAAAATTTGATAGTTTATAGTTTCGTGATTACTTTACCTTTTGACACCCGAGTGAATAATTCTAATTTATGATGAAGGATTCTTTAATTGAGACTGAGAGGAATATGCAAACAGCAACAAGATTACAGACGGAACAGAACTTTAGAAAAGATTTTTACTATAATCGCGAAATTCCTGAAAACCTCCGATTTTTAGACACTCTGTCGTGGAATTTTTTTTGGTCTTGGAAACCGGAAGCCACAAATTTATTTCGCGATATAGATTCTCAGCTTTGGGACGATTGTGAACAAAATCCACGTCTATTTCTAAAAAAGGTAAGCGAACTTCGGCTTTGGCAAAAAGCGATGAATGCTGATTACTTAGAAAGACTGCAAAATTTTTCCAGAGATTTTGAGAGTTATATATCTGCTCCACCAAAGAATTTTAGAAAGATTAGCAGCAAAAATCCGATTTCATACTTTTGCGCTGAATACGGCGTTCATAATTCTCTCCCAATTTATTCGGGCGGACTCGGAATTTTAGCCGGCGACCATTTAAAGTCTGCCAGCGATATGAATGTGCCGCTCGTTGCCATCGGCTTATTTTATCGTTACGGCTATTTTCGGCAAAAAATAAACCACGAAGGCTTGCAGGAGGAACTTTATTTAGATTCGTTTGAAACCGAGCTTGCGCTTACGCCCGTTTTGGACAAAGACAATAATCGAATTTTAATTTCGATTCACATTCGCGGTCAAGAAGTTTTCGCCCAAGCCTGGCTTGCCCGGGTCGGAAGAATTTCTCTTTATTTGCTCGATACAAATGTCGAGCAAAACACCGAAATTGATCGCTTTATTACCGGGCATTTATATGGCGGCGACACGGAAACGCGTATTGTCCAGGAGAAAATCCTCGGCATCGGCGGTGTCAGACTTCTGCGGAAATTGGATATAGAACCGGCGGTTTATCATTTAAACGAAGGACATTCCGCATTCTTGACTCTGGAGCTGGCGCGAGAATATTTAGATGCAAACGAAAATTCGAGCTTTGACGATGCAGTTAATTTCGTCAAGAAAAAATGTGTTTTCACAACTCACACACCAGTATCAGCTGGAAACGACACGTTTTCGACCGATGCTATCGAAGGCTGCTTCGACAAAAACTTTATCTCTGCGCTGAAAATTTCCAAAGAAGAGCTTTTTGCGCTCGGGCGCGTCCATCCGGATGATTCCGCTGAGTGGTTCGGAATGACGCCGCTCGCACTCCGTCTGACACGCTCGGCAAACGGCGTGAGCGAAAAACACGGTGAGGTTTCGCGTGATTTGTGGCTTAAGATGTTTCCTGAAAATACAAAAACCGGAGATGTCCCGATCACTCACGTTACAAACGGCGTTCACGCACCGA
>JALZOH010000171.1 GCA_030857305.1 Acidobacteriota bacterium | reverse complement strand
ATGAAAGTGTGCTCATAGGTTTTCGTTTTAATACGGCTACTTTTGTCCGGGTTGTTCTGGTTGTTCTGACAATTTTTGATTTACCTCGTCCAACTGTCGGGGTGCTGTTTCTCGTCTGTCCGAAGTTGGCGCAGGCGAAAACGAGTAGCATTAACGCTGATAAGACAAATGATTTTTTCATTTTAATTTAGGTTCCAATTGTTAAACTTTATTGTTCTTTTGATACCAATCCGCGTGCAAAGCCCAGCCAAAACAGCGCAGGCACATTGTCCATTTCCATTGATGCCGGCAGCCCGGACATTTTCCGCCAGTTGCAAACGTATTCCACACGCTTCCGCATGCGTTGTAAAAATATTCCGGATGTTCGCAGTTCCCGCAACTCCAACGGGTTGAAGACTTTGGCTGCCACTCGCATAACGGACAGCAAATCCGGCTAAAGTCCGTAGCTTCTTCATCAAGCAGAGAAATTCGATTGACAATTTCTTCAGGCTTAAAATTTCTTTGCAAAAGCGAAAATATCGTTTTTGTAAAAAACCAGACGATTACTTTTGCTTTGACATTACTCGTTCTCCTGTTCATTTCGTTTTTGCGCGTTTGGTCGATTTCTTTCGGCTTTTGTGGTCGGCGGGTTTGCCTTTGCGTTCAGCCGGTTTATTTCTGGGTCTTTTTCTATCTCTGTCCGGTCTGCCGCGCGGGGCTCCACCGGCTGCCATATCGCGTTGTGCAGCGATGCGAATGTTTGCGTTGTCACCGCGAATCCGTGTGTTTCTCATTTCGTGCAGCACTTGTTTAACATACTCCGAGGGTACGTCGACGAGCGTAAAACGGTCGTAGATGTCAATACCGCCGATGGATTTGCCGGGAACATTTCCTTCGTTGGCAATTGCGCCGACGATATCCGCCGGACCGATTCTGTTTTGCCGCCCGACTTCCATAAACAGGCGCACCATTCCGTCTCCGAGATGCGCGAGTTCTTCGGGTTCGGGTTCGATTTTTACTTCAATCGGTTTGTCTCCGCCCGCTAAGTAAACGGCGGCAGCGGCTATTTCGGCAATGTCGCATTCACTTTCTTCGGCTAAATCTTCAACAATTGACAAGTATAAATCGAGCTCTTCGTCTTTCAAAGCTTTGAGAATTCGTTCTTTAAGGAGTGCCACGCGTCGCGCTGCCACGTCAGCCTGTGTCGGCATTTTCATCGGCTCGATGTGCTGACCGGTGTATTTTTCGATGTCGCGTTTCATCCGCTGCTGGCGCGGCGTGACAAACAGAATCGCTTTGCCTTCACGCCCGGCACGTCCCGTGCGCCCGATGCGGTGAACATAAGATTCGGTGTCGCTCGGCATATCGTAATTGACGACCGAACTGATGCGTTCAACGTCCAGACCGCGCGCCGCAACATCTGTGGCGACAACAATTTCCACTTGTCCGCCGCGCAGCCGCCGAATTACCGTTTCGCGCTGGTTTTGATTCATATCACCGTGCATCGCTTCAGCGGCGTAACCGCGCGCTTGCAGCTTTTCCGTCAAATCAGCCGCGCCGACTTTTGTCCGGTGGAAAATTAAAACGGCTTCGCCCGGATTTGCGTCGGCTTCCAAAAGGCGCGTGAGAGCGTCAGCTTTCTGCCCTTCGGAAACATTGACGTAAAACTGCTTGACTGTCGGCACGGTCAAAGTTTTATGCTCGATTTCAACATTTTTAGCATTTTTCAGGTAACGCTCGGCAATGCGCCGAATCGGACGCGGCATCGTGGCTGAAAAAAGCGCGGTTTGGCGATTTTCAGGCGTTTGTCCGAGAATCCATTCGACATCTTCAATAAAACCCATCCGCAACATTTCATCGGCTTCGTCCAAAACTACGAATTTTAGATTCGAAAGGTCGAGCGTCTCGCGCCGCATATGATCCATGATGCGCCCCGGCGTTCCGACGACGACCTGGACACCACTTTGCAAATGCTTTATTTGCTGCGAAATAGACTGCCCGCCGTAAACCGGCAGCACTCGTATGTGCCCGATGTGTTTAGCGTAAGTGTGAAACGCTTCGGCAACCTGAATCCCAAGCTCGCGCGTCGGCGTTAAAATCAGCGCTTGTACCGCACGACTTTTTGGCTCGATTTTCTGCAGAATCGGCAGCGCGAAAGCCGCCGTTTTTCCCGTTCCGGTTTGTGCCTGACCGACAATATCGCTGCCGCCGAGCAGCAGCGGAATCGTTTTGAGCTGGATGGGCGACGGTGTTTCGTAACCAACATCGTTTATTGCCTTGAGCAACGCTTCATTTAAACCGAATTGGTCGAACGAGGCTGTGTCGTTTGTGTTGTTTTCTTCTGTTTCTTCTATTTGTGTGTTCATTAAATAACCTTTGTTTTCTATCATACATCAACGGCGCGAATCGGCTTTTTGCTTGGAAGGCAAGCAAGCAGAATAACAACCGATTTATTTAATAGCAAAACTGTTTTCAATAATCCTGTGTATAAACAAACGATTTTGCCGTATAATGCCACTTTGTTTTTTTATTATATAAATTTTATGAAACGAAAAAGGAGATTTTATGCCTGATTATAAATCATACGGCGGTATCACAAGGAAAGAGTTAAATCATCTTCGGCAAGATTTGGCGCAAGAAGGAATAACCATTCCGCCAGGCGATGACGTTGAGGTTCAAGGACCCTACGGCATTCAGCTGCGGGCAACTTACAATGAAGCGAAAGAAACCTTGAAAATATTTATCACGAGCAAGCCTTTTTATATACCCGAATCCGAAATCTGGAAAATCGTCGACACCGGCACCGCTGCGTATGCCGAATAAAGACTGAATTAAAAACTTTAACCGGCTATTTTTGCTCTTTTGTATTTTCATCTAAAAATTGTAAAAGCGCGTGTTGAACCACTTGTGAACCCCAACCGTTAAAGTTGTAGTCAAAGCCGTGCTGCGCGTATGGAATAAAAACGATTTTGCGCGGCACTTTCGATTCCTTTAATTTCTCGCCGAGCAAGTACATGTTTTCGCTGCGCACAAGCTGGTCTTGCCCGCCGTGAAAAAGCAGTGTCGGCGGCGTCTGCGCGGAAACGTGGGATGTGGGCGAAGCAAGCAGAAAGCGTTCTTTTATTTCGATGGATTCGGTCGGACTTCCACCGATAAAACGTCTTAAGATTGCCGGACCGTCAATTACAAATCGGTTTGCGGGATTTTCATAGCCCCACAATAAATCAATCGGCGCGTAAAGGGACGCGACGGCGCGAACATTTTCATTGTAAGTTGACGATGCATCTTCTGATGATTCTAAATTATTTTCGGCTTCCGTATTATTACAACTCGGCGGAAGCCGCGCGTCACCAGCCGAATAAGCGGCAAGCAGCGCGAGCTGTCCGCCGGCGGAACGCCCCAAAAAGGCAAGTCGTTCGGGAGAAATACGAAACTTCGGCGCGTGCTGCTTAATCCAAACAACTGCGCACTTTACATCGCCGGTTGCCGTCTGCCAGTTCGGTTGCGGAGCGAGCCGGTAATCAATGTCAAAGACAGCAAAACCGTGCCCGGCAAGCCAACGGTTCCACTGCGGAAAATCATTTCTCGCTCCCGCATTCCACGAACCGCCGTGAACGACAATCACGCCCGCGCCGCTGCTTTTTATGCCATCTGGCGGCACATAAACATCCATTTGCAGCGCGTTTCCGTCAACGGTTGCAAACGTGTGAGTCGTAAAATCATCCTTTTTTATTTTAGAATTATTATTTGTTTCGTTCGGAAATTCTGAAACATACTGCCCGAATGAAAGCGAAACACCTTCTTTTTTGGCTGTCAAAAATGTGCTGCACAACGGATAGAGAGAAATTAAAATTGCGAATGCGCCTATAATTATTGGAAAAAAATTAAACTTTTTGCTTTGGCGAGCAGATTGAAAACCGAGAACACCGAATAAAATACCGAGCAGCGCGAGCGCGCCGAAACCCAAACTCCATTCACTCGTCAAAACGGAAAAAAGCCAAAGATTATAAATGGGCGCGGGAACGATAATCCAAACCACGGCAAACAAAGCAGTTACGCTAAACAATAAAGATAGGAATTTAATCGTTCGAATCAGAAAGTTTGGTATCCAGCGCATCGAGTTAAATTTTATAACTAAATGCTCAATACCGAGTAATACGGTTTAAAAATTAAATAGGGAAACAAGTAATTTTGTCTCCCTATTCTTTTCTAAATTCCAGTTGCAGGCAGCTTATAAATTAAAGTTATACAAAATCAAGCCGGTTACCTTGACCTTTTGATTGGACAAAGTGGTCGGCGAAAATTTTGAACTGCGTGCCGCCGCTTGCGCCGCAGGCTGCAAAAGCGGATGACCGCTGACGGCGTTCGCCGAAGTTACGTTTCCGTTTTCGTCAATGACAACCTGCACTTTCACTTGCCCTTCCGCGCGAACAGCCCGTGCCGCTGCTGAATACTGCGGTTTAACCAAACTTGTAGCTTTTCCGTTAACGACCCCGCCTGAAATCATTTTTACGGGTTTCGGTGTTTGCTTTATTGGCGGTGGCGGCGCAACAGGAATATCATTTTTGACAATCTCTTTGACAATTTTAAGTGATTCTTTTTCCATTAAAGAATTGCCAATCGGACCGCCGTCGGAGCGTCCGTTTGGCGCAAAGCCATGTGAAGCCGGATCAGAATCGTCTTTACCCAATTTATATGGCGAGTTCGGACGCGCTTGCTGGAGATTTTTTGAAACGGAAAGATTTTCCGGAACTTTTGACGGCGATTCTTCCATCCGCTGAACGACAGCCTGCCGGACGGGAATCCGGCTTGCCGATTTTTCCGTCGATTGCTGTTTTGACGCTTTCTCGGCAATTGGTTCAGGCTTCGGCGGCACTGCTTCTGCAATACTGACGGGCATTACCAAAGCCGACATATTCAAATTTTCGCCGCCCAAGACAAGGCTTGAACTAAATAAACTAAAAATTAACGCACAACTTAAGACGGACATTACCGCCGTAAAACTGCTGAGTAAAAAACCGCTTATTCGACGGTTTTCCGTATCGGATTTTTTTGATTCGATTAATTGGTTTAACATTTTATTTTCCTCTCCTGTTCCCGGTGCCAATGCGGTCATCAAAAGTTAATTGACGGAAACACGTTTCCCGTTGCCCGTTTTGTTAGACACCGAAAATTATTATTTGTTCCCGAAAATAAAATGTTGTTTTCAAAGACACAGTTATTAAAGGCAGCTTCTAGCGAATTAATCTGAAAATAAAATACACTGTATGCTGCCCCAGATTCGCGAATCAATTAAAAACAATCGATTTTGCAGATAAATTCGTTATGTTGATTTGTCGTGATTGTGGTGGTGATGTTCGCCATGTTTGTGTTCGTGTGTATGCGTCGCAGCGGGATGCGTATGTTCATGTGTGTGTTCCGTCTCTCCTTCTGCGTGTGGATGTTGATGATGCGGGTCATCGTGCGAATGCTCGTGCGAATGGGTCATCTCTTCGTGTGTATGTTCGTGTTTGTGTTCGGTCATTTTCGTTGCTCCTTTTACTAAATTTCAAAATTGTTAAAGCGTTTTATTATACGCCGCCTGCATTCGTAATAACAAAAATTTAGCGCGGTTCAGGATTGAATATACAGTTCGGAACCGCAGACGATTGATTATTTCCGAAAATAAAATATTGCTTCAAAGACGCATAGTTATTGGTTATGTAAATCTTGGCAGCTTGTTTAGAAGGATTAGTGCATCTTAAAAGGACCGCCCGGGGATTCTGGCTCTAAATCAGGACGTGCGGAATCCTCAACAACTTCGTGCATTTCAAGCA
>JALZOH010000170.1 GCA_030857305.1 Acidobacteriota bacterium | reverse complement strand
CGTCCCGAAAGCGGCAGTTCGGTCACTTCACGCCCGGTCACAATCGTGCCGCGTTCGCTCGTTTCAGTCTGCACGAGCGGGGCTTCCGCCGTTACAGTTACTTGGCTCGTAACTTCGCCCGCCGGAAGCTGAACGTCAACCGTAGTTTCGGTGCCTGTTTGAAGCGTGATATTTTCACGCTTCACGGTTTGAAACCCCTGTCTTGTAACGGTTACTTCATACGCGCCGATGTCGAGCAGCGGAGCTTCAAAGAAACCGTCGGCATTGGTTTTTATTTGCCGCGTCGCTCCGGTAGCGATATTTCTTATCGTAACATCGGCATCGGTAACTACCGCTCCCTGAGCGTCGGTTACCGCTCCTGAAAGAGTCGCTTTGTTTGATTGAGCGAAAATCGTTGCCGTCAAAGAAAGCGCCATCAAAACAGAAACCGTCAAAGTTGCTAAAAGCCTTGCAATTCTTGTCGTGTAAGCCATATTTTTATCCCGATTTCTTTTGAGCTACTTAAACTGCATTTCGCCCGGTAAGTTTAATCCGTTTTTATTTTTAACATTTGTCCCGGTTTCAGAATCTAACGCCTCACATTTGAAGTTCAGGCTATTTAAACCAATCTCAAAAATTACACTTCTCGAAGTCTTCAAAATTTTTCAACAGAGGAAAATTTTCAAGCGAGACATATTTTTAATTTGTAAAAAATAATTCCGTTTGTTGTGAAACTAAACAAAGTTTTAATACATTTGTAATATCATTGTCAAGACATATTTACATTCAATTTAAAGTTTATAAATATTTTTAATTAGCCGAAGCAAACTTACGTGCCAAAACCAGACTCAAAGAACCCATTAACGTCGAAGAATCCGGTATTGAAGAAACTCTAATAATAGTTTCCGGCAATTCCTGGCGAACGCTTCTTTCAGCTAAACTCCTGATTTCGTCTTTGATTATATCCCATACTTTAACGATTCTTCCGCTAACGATAACCGCTTGCGGGCTGAATCCGACAATCAAATTCGAGATGCCGATGCCGAGAAATCGCGCCGCTTCCTTAAAGACCTGAACGGCTTCTTCGTCGCCGTCGTTGGCTAATTTAATTAACTGCTCAATGCGGCAATCGCCGTTTTTCGACGAACCTTTTTTAAGCAGGTTCCGGTAACGAAACCGAATGGCTTTTTCCGACGCGTGCGCTTCCCAGCAGGCGCGGCTGCCGCACGAACACTCGACCGGCGCATTCTCTCCGACAATCATATGACCGAATTCTCCGGCGGCGCCTTTATCGCCGCGGTAAACCTGCCCGTCAAAAATTATGCCTGTGCCGATTCCTTCGGCGACCAGAACGGTAATAAAATTGCGGTCTTTTCTGTTCTGCTTTTCGCCAAACCACAATTCAGCCAGCGCGATTGCGTTGGCATCGTTATCAACCGTAGCGCGCAGACCAGTTTTCTCGGCAATCTGTTCACAAATGTTCCAATTGCTCCATTGAAAATACGGAATGTAAAGAACTTTTCCCGTTGTTTGATCGGCGATTCCCGGAACGCTGATGCCGACTTCCAAATCGTATTTTTCGTTTTCGAGCGCATAATTTTTGACTTTTTCGACAATTTGCGCGGACATAAAATCAATGTCAGGCGATGTGGGAAACATCTCTTTACGTAAAATTCGACCGGCTAAATCAGCCAGCGCAATGGTAGTTTGACGCGGGGTAACATCAACTCCGACTGCGACCGGCACTCCGGTTCTTAGTTTAAGCAGAGTCGGTTTCCTGCCGCCCGTCGAGTCGCCTGTTCCCGTTTCTTCAACCAATCCGTCGAATTGCAGATTGTCAACGATTGCCGAAACCGTCGACCTTTGCAGCGCCGTTTCACGTGCAATTTCAGCACGTGAAATAGGCGCGCGGTCGCGGACGTAATTCAAAACAATTTGTTTATTTATATCGCGGATTGTATTGGGACGAGCAATTTGGTTTTTTGCTTTATGTAAATAAATTTTTTTCATTGTTAGGAAAATCTCAGCCGAGAGATGTACAATATTTGTAAAAGTTAAAGTTTGTTGTAAAAACGAACAAAGTTATACATAGACTCTTTCTTAAATTTTTTCAATAGTAATTATAAACTTTTGTTTCAAACTAAAAGACTTTACTTTTGCGTCTCGGAGGTTTTATATTTCAAATGTATAAAACCAGAACTTTGTACGTAAGAAAAAAATTAAGTTATGAGGCAAGAAAGCAACTGAAACAAACAAAATATGTATTTTGAAGGTTAGACATAGAAGTAGAAGAGAATGAAAATAAAGAAGTCTGTTACTTAATTCAATTTTGTGGAGTTTTAATTCAACAATTGCCAAAATCTATTTTACTGGCGGGAATATGGTCTAATCAAGGTATTTTATCCATAGCAAGTAGTTTGTCTCAAAAAGGGATGTTCTTTAGACAAATTCGAAAGTCCCGAAGTAAATTTTTTTAAGTTAAACAGCACCGTATTTTTGTTCAATTTATTTATAATCTGCAATTGGTAAAAAGAGCGCATCATGCTTGAACATCGCAATCGGGAATGCAAGATATAAGCAGATTTGTAAAGAACAGTATGACGGGAAACATAAAAACTACGAGAAGACTTGGAAATTAGTTTCAGCTATTGTCAATTTGAAACGCTCTACTGGTCATCTCAAGTTTGCTTCCCTTAATTTATCTTGGAAAGATGTTTAATGTCAATTTTTGGAAAATCAAATTGTAAATTAAAATCTGACGGTTTCTTCCGCCGAATCATTTCCTTCCGCCGTTTTCCATTCGTCAAACGTATCATAGAAATTGCAGTCGAATTCGGCTAAAGATTCGATTTTTATTCCTTCGATTTCGCTTGGTGAATCTTCAAACCGCACAATTGCACCGCAGCCGATAACCTGCGCGCCTAATTCCTCAACCAGTTTTACCGTTTCTTCAATGGCTTTGCCGGTCCGTATAAGGTCGTCAACGATGATGCACGGATGGATATCGCCCGATTTTAGATACTGCCGAAACTGGCGCGTGCCGTTTTCGATTTCAGCCCAGTAAATCTGCTCCGCTCCGAGCGCTTCACGCACGGCAAAGGCAACCGGAATACCGCCAGGGCTCGGGCTGATAATTGAAACTTTCGGCAGACGGCTCGATACTGCCTTATCCATCCGAAATTTACGGCTTAAGCCAACCGACATCACGCGTGAATTGTCATAAAAACGAAAAGCCAGCGGCATCTGAAAATAGTGAGAAGCGTGTTTGCCGCTCGGATAAACAAAATGTCCCTGCCGATACGCGCCCGTTTTTTCTAACATCTGCATCACCGATTCTGATGACGGAATTAAATCTACATTTTGTTCCATATATTTTCTCCTCTTTAACTGTTAAACAATAATCTTCAAATTATACGATAGAAGCGCTTTATTTAGGAATTCAATTATTTTCATTTTTCCGCTTCGATCTCAAAATTTTTCTGACGATTAGTTTATGCGCGCAGCTCATATTTTCCGGTAGCGTTTCATCCGTAAACCACTTAACTGCTTTTATTTCTCTGCTTTTAACTTGCGCCTCGCCCGTTGCCGTCGCGCTAAAAAGCACCTCGATGTGACGGTCTAAGGTTCGCGTTCGCAGAATATTTACGTTTTCCAGTTCAAGCCCCGTTTCTTCGCGGATTTCTCGTCTTAGTCCTTCTTCAAGCTGCTCGCCGCGCTCGATAAAGCCACCCGGAATGCCCCAAGTCAAACCTATGCGCAAAACGTGGTCGAGAAGCAGCACCTGATCATCATCGTTTACAATAATCGCGGCAACCGAAACCGTAAATGCGGTCTGACTAGAACGGATAATTTGCCGCCGTATTAGATAAGGCATCTTTCCCCAAATTGTTCCGACAATTTTCTTTAACATTTAAAAGCAAACCTTTTGACGAAAAAATACTTCCCAATTCAAAAAAATTTATGTATCATAAAAAGGGTCAAAGCTTACAGGTGATATAATCAAGATTTAATATAGTATTCAACCCTTCAACCATACAACCGTTTCAACGGAGGTTTAATGACGAGATTTCTTTCGCGCTCGCCGAAGAGCGTATTATCTACCCCTATTTTCGTGCTTTTATTCGCATTGGTTGCTTTTGCACAAAACAATCCTCTGGAAAACGAGTTAAAAAAATCATTTGATAAATTTAGTATAATCCGTTTAAATGATCGAAAAAAACTCCAGGAAGTTAAACTGACCAATAGACTTTCGATTACAACAACCGAAAAAAAATTCGAATTAAACCTTGTGCCGAGAGATTTGCGCGGCGCTCGATACAAAGCAGAAGACACGAACTCGGGCGGCACGCACGAAATAAAAGAGCGGGAGGAAATCCTAACTTTTAAAGGTAAGATTGCAGGCAGTAGCGAATCCGAAGTTCGCCTAACGATTAATGACGATAAAATAGAAGGTTATTTCGACATCAAAGGAGAAAAATATTTTATCGAGTCGGCACAAAGATATTCAAATTTGGCAAGCGCGGAAGATGTCGTTGTATATCAAGAAAAAGATTTATTAAAAACGGAAACTTTTAGCTGCCATTCTGAACTCGGCGAAAAAATTGAGCGCGGTAAAGAAATGGTCGCGGCAAGTCGTGCGGAAGCCGCGCAGACGTTAAAGGTAATTGAAATTGCAACGGATGCTGATTTTGAGTATGTCACACTGCTCGGCGGTGCGAATCGGGCAAATAACGAGATTTTGAGCATTCTAAATATGGTTGAAGGTGTTTATGAACGAGAGCTTAATCTGACAATCGACGTGGTTCATCAACATACCTGGTCAACGCCGGATGTATTTACAGGAACAACTCTCGCCGCGCTTCTCGATTCGTTTAAAAATTACTGGAACGCTAATTACCCAATCTCGGCGATCCACCGTGACACTGCTCACCTTTTTACAGGAAAAGCATTTGCTCAGTTTCAGGGTTTATCTTATATCGGTGTTGTTTGCAATAATCCTTCGTTTGCGTACGGTGTGAGCGGAAGAATAAATGGGGCGCCCGGCAAATTTCTTTTAACAGCGCACGAAATCGGGCATAATGTCGGAGGAAATCACGTAACCGCCGCGGAAGGCTGCAGCAATACGCTGATGAATTTCGTTTTAACTTTTGACACATCTCTCAGTTTTTGCTCCTATTCACGCACGGAAATTACAAACTTTGTTTCTTCCAACGGCAGTTGTTTAAGTCCGCGAGCAAATACGCAAAGTAAAACGCGCGCTAGTTTTGATTTCGACGGCGATGGCAAATCCGATATTTCGGTTTTTCGTCCGACGAGCGGAACCTGGCATATTTTCAACAGCGGCAGTAATTCTTTTAGCTCGGTGACGTTCGGACAAAACGGTGACCAACCGGCTGCCGCCGATTATGACGGCGATGGCAGAACCGATGTCGCCGTTTATCGGAGCGGTATCTGGTATCTGCTAAAAAGTTCAAATAACGTTTTTGAGGCGGTTAGCTTCGGAGTTTCAAGCGACATTTCGGTGCCTTCCGACTTTGACGGCGACGGTAAAGCGGACATTGCCGTTTACCGCCGGCAGAGTGGTGAGTGGCATCGTTTGTTGAGCGCAACCAATGCTTATTCGAGCGTGACTTTCGGCGGAAGCGGTGATATGCCTCTTCCCGCCGATTACGACGGCGACGGCAAAGCAGACATCAATGTTTTTCGTCCTTCAGACGGCGTTTGGTACCGCTTGAAGAGCAGCAGCAACGTATTTGTCTCGGCATATTTTGGACAAAGCGGCGATAGACCTCTGGCAGCAGATTTTGACGGCGACGGTAAAGC
>JALZOH010000169.1:3257-5826 GCA_030857305.1 Acidobacteriota bacterium | reverse complement strand
GGCAGAATCATATTCTCGGCGTCAATAAACACCAGAGAAATTATGACAGCGATAAATATCAAGGCAACGGGTAAAAATGCATTGAATCCGATTTGCCCAAGTGCCAAAACAAATAAAAGTGCGGTTAAAAGCTCAACGGCGGGATAGCGCGGAGAAATTGGATTTTTGCATCGGCGACATTTTCCGCCTAAAATCATCCAGCTCAAAATTGGCAGATTGTCAAAAAACTTAATTGGGCATTTACATATTGGGCAAGCCGAGTTCGGAAATATTATTGATTGACCCAAAGGAACACGGTGAATGACAACATTTAAAAAACTGCCGACAATAGCGCCGAGCAAAAAAATAAAAATATAAACGACCGGTTCAGTTAAACCCGTGACGGTCTCAAAAATAGATATGACAAACATAACTTAAAAATATAAAATTTTAACGTTTAGTTTAACAATGATGTCAAAGAGTTTTTTTGAACTGTACGCGTTGGAAACAAGATTTTTCAAGTTTCATTAATTTATAAATAATCATAAATGAGTAAACAGAAAGCCGCTTATCCGCAAATTGCCGGGAAAGTCCCCGAACAAAATGATGTAGATCAGGAAGAAAGTTATTTTCGACCGAGTTTAGAATCTATCACTAATAATTCAACGGTCGCATTATTTATTACGAATAAAATAAGTTAGGGAAAAAGAAAATTTAGAAAAAAGGAAAAGAATTCCGGCGGTTGCGCTGACCGCCTCCGCCCGAGTTGAAGATCGAATGCGCACGCTTTCGGCAGGTTTTCAAATGCAAGTTTCAAAACCGGTCGAGCCGACTGAATTGGTCGCCGTCATTGCAAATTTAATTGAATGGAATATGTAACTAAATTTTCTTTTCAAGCGATAATTTTTGACATTTTTTAAACAAATAATCTGATGCTAAAAATAGAAAACTATATCAACGGCGAGCTTTGCAAACCAATTTCAAACATCTACCTGGACAATTATAATCCGGCGACGGGCGAAGTTTATTCGCTGATTCCCGACTCGGATGCCGCAGATGTAAATTTAGCCGTTAAAGCTGCGAACAAAGCATTTCCTGCTTGGTCGAAAACAAGTGCCGAACAACGACACGATGTTTTGATGAAGCTCGTTTCATTGATTGAAAGAGATTTAGATTCTTTGGCAGAAGCCGAAAGCATCGACAACGGCAAGCCAAAAACTCTGGCGAAACAAGTTGATATTCCGCGAGCCGTTTCTAATTTCAAATTCTATGCTACCGCCGCGATGCACACAGCTTCGGAAGCGCACGAAACGGTCGGGCAGGCGATAAATTATACTTTGCGCCAACCGCTCGGCGTGGTAGGCTGCATCTCGCCCTGGAATCTGCCGCTTTATCTTTTTAGCTGGAAAATCGCGCCCGCGCTCGCTGCCGGTTGCTGTGTTGTCGCTAAACCTTCGGAAATAACGCCGATGACGGCTTATCTTTTGTCGAAACTCTGCATCGAAGCCGGACTTCCAGCAGGAGTTTTGAATATCGTTCACGGACTCGGCGGAAAAGCAGGCGCGGGCATAGTCGCGCACAAAGACGTGAAAGCGATTTCGTTCACCGGCGGCACGAAAACCGGACAGGATATTGCACGAACAGCCGCGCCGATGTTCAAAAAATTATCACTCGAACTCGGCGGAAAAAATCCGAACATCATTTTCGCCGACTGCAATTACGAAGAAATGCTCAAAACAACTGTGCTTTCTTCGTTCTCGAATCAAGGTCAAATTTGTTTGTGCGGCTCGCGGATTTTTGTTGAAAAACCGCTTTATGAAAAATTTAAAACGGATTTTATCGAAAGAGTTTCCGCCTTGAAAATCGGCGACCCGCTCGACTCGCAAACAAATGTCGGCGCGGTTGTTTCAAAACAACATTTAGAAAAAGTTTTGTCTTATGTTGATTTGGCAAAAGAAGAAGGCGGCAAAATTTTACTTGGCGGAAAGCAGGTAAAAGTTGACGATAGATGCGCGAAGGGTTGGTTTATCGAACCGACAATCATCGAAAATCTCGCTCACGATTGCCGCACCAATCAAGAAGAAATCTTCGGCGCGGTCGTCACGATTACGCCTTTCGACACGGAAGACGAAGTTTTGAATTACGCCAACAGTGTCGAATATGGCTTATCGGGAACCGTCTGGACGGAAAATCTTTCTCGCGCTCATCGCGTCGCGGAACGATTAGAAAGCGGAATTATCTGGGTAAATTCGTGGTTGCTGCGCGATTTGCGAACGCCGTTCGGCGGAATGAAGCAATCTGGTGTTGGACGCGAAGGCGGTTTTGAGGCTCTGAAATTTTTCACCGAAGAGAAAAATGTCTGCATTAAGATAAATTACTAAAGAGATGTTTGACACTCCGTTACAGGTTTGGTCTTTGATGCGCGATTTCAAGCCGAACTGGTTTATCGTTGGCGGTTGGGCGATTGATTTATATCTTGAAAAAGTTACTCGTCATCACGAAGACATAGAAATTGCAATCTTTCGCCAAGACCAAATCGCTCTGCAAAATTATCTTGATGGCTGGGTTTTGAAAAAAGCGGTGAACGGCA
>JALZOH010000169.1:0-3247 GCA_030857305.1 Acidobacteriota bacterium | reverse complement strand
CGTTGTCGGTTTGGAATCGAGATGAACTTTTGGAACTGCCAATCCACGAAATACATTGTTTCAAGGAAACAGCCGAGCCGCAATCGCTTGAAGTTTTACTTAATGAAACCGACGGCGACAAATGGTTGTTTCGCAGAAACAAAAAAGTTACCAAGCCTTTATCGGAATTTTATCTGACATCGAATTTAGGAATGAAGTTTTTGCGTCCCGAAGTGGCTTTGCTTTATAAATCGAAAAATCCGCAGTTAAAAGATGAACATGACTTCAAAGCTGTCGTGGAATATCTCGATATTGAAAGTAAACAGTGGCTGAAAAACGCATTGACGGTTTGCTATTCCGAACATCATTGGTTACAAAGGCTCTGAAATTAGCAGGATTTTAGCTGGATTTGAACGAGAAAATACCGTCAATTCTTCCAACTTAAATTTTAATGCTTGGCTTACCTAAAGGAATTGTAAAACTCGAACTGCACTCCGAACAATGGCATCAACTGTTTGCCGAAGAAGACGCGGGGCTGCGTAAAGCTATCGGCGATTATATCGTGGGGATTGAACATATCGGAAGCACTTAGATTTGCGGGATTTCGGCTAAACCGATTATTGATATGGCGATTAGCGTGGAAAAGATTGCGGATGGCGAAAGATGTGTGAAACCACTCGAAGATATTGGTTACGAATATCGCGGCGAACACGGAATTGCGGGACGCTGCTATTTTGTGAAGGGCGAACCGCGCTCCCATCATTTGCATATGGTCGAATCGGGCAGCGACTTTTGGACGAGTCATTTATTGTTCCGCGATTATTTGCGCTCGTCTGCATCGGCGGCTGAGGAATACGACAAACTGAAAAAGGAGTTGGCGCGAAAATACGTTGAAAACCGCGAGGCGTATCAGAAAGGAAAAACTAATTTTATCGAAAATGTTTTGAAGATTGCCGGATTCGCTCAATCGCCAAAATCCGGCGCAACTGCGAACGAAAGGAAAATTTAATTATGAGCGAAGAAACACAAGCCGTCAGGATTGAAACCGGCGAAGAGGCGGCGTTGGAGTTAATGAAATTCATCGCCGAAAAAGAAAACAAAAATCCCGCGCCCGAAGAAGTGCGCGATTATTATTTAGACTTGTTTATCGAATGCGCTCACGCTGTTTATCACGGCGAGAGATTGCCCAAAAACTAAAATTCGGCGGCTCGCGGTGTAGAGCGCGAAGCATCATCATACGCGGCAAAAAAATATGGATACGACGCGCATTCGACCAATCGCTATTTGTCTGTTTCGTCACGGAAACCGGATTTTGGTTTCCGAAGGCTTCGACGCGATCAAGCAGGATTATTACTATCGTCCTTTGGGCGGCGGAATCGAATACGGCGAAAGCAGCCGCGAAGCCGTCGTGCGCGAGATACGGGAAGAACTCGGCGTTGAGATAGAAAATGTTCAATTGATTGACGTGCTGGAAAACATTTTTATTTACGAAGGTCTGCAGGGACACGAAATTGTTTTTGTTTTCGACGCTGAATTTACAAACAAATCGCTGTATCAACTCGACGAGATTAACGGTTACCAACAGGAAGCGAATATCGAATTCAAAGCGAAATGGCATTCGTTGAGCGAATTTGAAAAAGGCATCGGCAGATTAGTGCCGGAAAATTTAGCGAAATTATTGATTTCATAATCGTTATCAAGGGATACTGCACGCAAGCCGTGCAGTCAACTTAAAAGAGTTACGCAGTTGAAAAAATAATTCGGAATAGATGCGAGATGATAGCGGATAGGTTCGGCGCGTGTTTTATCTTTCATCTCGCATCTGTCAGTTTTCATCTGTTCCGAATCCGTCACCTTCTTATTGGCGACAATTATCTTCCAACTGCGTAACTCCTAAACTTATTTGTTTCTGTATATGAGCGAAAACATTATCAATTCTTCAAAAGCTCCCGAACCTGTCGGACTTTACCCGCACGCGAGAAAAGTCGGGAATCTTTTGTTTCTGTCGGGCGTTGGTCCGAGAGAAAAAGGAACAAAGAAAATTCCCGGTGTCGAACTCGACGAAAACGGAAACATTATTTCCTACGACATCGAGGCGCAATGCCGCTCGGTGTTTCAAAACGTGAAATATATTTTGGAAGATGCCGGTTCGAGTTGGGAAAAAATTGTTGACGTAACGGTATTTCTCACGAATATGAAAGACGATTTTCAAACATATAATCGCATTTACACCGAGTATTTCAAAGACAATCTGCCGTGCCGGACGACGGTTGAAATTGGCAGATTGCCCACGCCCATTGCGATTGAATTAAAAGTTATTGCGACTATTGATTAAAATCTTTGTTTGATCAAAGTATTTCGTTTTGAGATAATAATTGTCGTAATGCGAATCATCAGCGAGAAAACGATTAGAAAATTTTGGTTGAAAAATAGGGACGCTGAAATGGCAATGCGCGAGTGGATGACCGCGGTCAGACAAACCGACTGGCAATCGTTCGCCGATGTTCGTCAAACATTTAATCACGCCGACGTTTATAAAAACTGCACAATTTTTGATGTCGGCGGAAACAAATACCGGATTATCGCAAAAATCAATTACCGAAAACATACGGTTTTTATCCGCTTTGTTTTGACGCACGATGAGTATGGTTTTAGACATGGAAAACACTGGAATTTTGATTGCGAATGAGGGGAATTTATGACTTTCAATCCTAAAATCTACGGAATGCTGCTGGCGGAAACTTTGCCGGGCGTGATTTCTTCTGCTGAAGAATACGACCGCATGGAGGAGATTTTCAATCGTTTGATGAACAAGGGCGAAGATGGTTTGTCGCCCGAAGAAGACCGTCTTTTCGACCTTCTGGCAAATCTTCTGGAAGATTACGAGCGCAGAACTCTGCCGACGCTCGCCCGTTCGACACCGCTCGAAATGTTAAAGTTTTTAATGAGTGAAAACGATTTGAAACAAAAGGATGTCGTCCCGATTTTCGGCTCGCAGGGAATTGCCTCAGAAGTTCTTTCGGGAAAACGCGCCGTCAGCAAAACGCAGGCGAAGGCGTTAGCCGAACGCTTTCGAGTTTCGGCGGAACTTTTTATTTAGAGAAAAGTGTAAAATGTCCGCTGGCGATGGAAGTGAAAAATAATTGCGACGATTAATTAAATTTAATTGTTCGCCAAAAATTAAACAAACAAGCAAGGAGAAAATAATGTTACGAACAAAGGGATATGCAGTGCAGACGGCGGAATCTAAATTTGAGCCGCTTGAGTT
>JALZOH010000168.1 GCA_030857305.1 Acidobacteriota bacterium | reverse complement strand
AACCAGAATCAAAGCCCGACGTTTTTTATCATTCGGATTGCGAGTTTTTTCGTAACTATCAACTTTTTCCGCCGCCAGATAAATCGCATCAATAATCGCGGTTTGTCCGCCTTCAACATAGAGATTGTCCAGCGCATCATTGATGTCGGTTTTATTACTTGTAAAATCCTGTACAACCTCAATTTTATCGGAACTGACAAACCGAACAACGCTTGTTTCATCATCAGCCCGATTTGTGCCGACGATTGTTTTGCTGGCTTCGATCACTTTTTCCAGCTGAAAACGTAAAGAACCGGAGTTATCAATGACAAGCGCATAATTTGTCGGAACTTCGGATTTTGAGAAAAATTCAATCGGCTGCAAAACATTATCTTCATAAACCTTAAAATCGTTTTGCGTCAAAGTGTTGATCGGACGATTTGTGCGGTCTATTACGCGGACATTCAAATTGACCAGCTCGGTATCAATTTTAATAATGCCGCCGTCATCGTCTTCAGGCGTGGGCGTTACAGTCGGTAAAGCAGTTTGTTTTTGAGAAACGCCAGGCGAAGGTGTGGGCGATTTTTGAACGGTGCGGTTTGATGTCGGTGTGCTTTGGGCATTGGTGACCGAGAAATTATAAAAAGTCGAAGCCAAAGCAAGGCAAAAAACAATTGATAAAAATTTAAGTTTCGTAATGATCATCTTTCTCCAAGTTCAAAAATAGAAATTCTAACGATAGTTCGTGCTCGGTGTCGCGTAGTAACCTTCACGACCGCGAACTGTTAGACGCGGAAGACCGCGCGGAGGTTTGACCTTTGTTTTAACTTTGTGCCATTTTCCGTCCGGTTCAAAACCTTTCGGCGTGTAACCGATTGAGTATTGATGACGAAGCTCAAGCGCGATGCGTTCAAAAATTTCGTCCATTTCAACATCCGTCTGCGGATAAAAGGATTTTCCGCCGGTGACCGAGGCGATTTCGTCAAGGTAGGCTTGCCCCTGCATTCCTACCATGCTCGAGGCATCTGAGCCGTCTTGAATTCCAACCGCGTAAATAGTCACATCCGACTCTTTCATCAGGCGACGAACTTCACCAAAACTATAGCGGGAAGCATTGTCCTGACCGTCGCTGATAATTAACATCGCCTTTTTTTGATGTGCGCCACGCGTTACTTTTTCAGCACCGAGGTAAACGGCATCGTAAAGAGCCGTATTGTTTTTTGGTTTAACCAACGTAAGTTTTCGCAAAACTGATTCACCATCGCGGGTTCGGTCAAGCAGAAGCTGTGCGCGGTTATTAAAAGCAATTAAAAAATATTCATCGGATGGATGACTGGTGTTGATAAAACGCTCTAAAGCTTTGCGCGCCTTACCAATTTTTTCGCTACTCATCGAACCTGAAACGTCAAACAAAATACCGATTGAAATCGGCGCATCGACATCGCTGAAAAACGTAATTTCCTGTTCTTCATTATTATCGTTTATCGTAAATGCTTTTTGAGTTAAGCCCGAAACGTAGCGTCCATGCAAATCTGTTACAGTCAGTGTAAGAGTAACAAGGTCGGTTTTAACCGAAATTGGTTTTTTATCATCATCTTCTTCCTGGACAGGTGGGGGTGTCGGTTGCGGATTCTGCGCAAAAGCCGTAACTGTTCCAAACGCTAGAATTAAAAGCAACCAACTCCACCGATGCGCGATGCAAAAGCGGCTGACATTTCGATATTCTTTCACAGCCATTTTTCTACCTCTTTTCAAACTATATTGACTCTTATTGTATGTAACGAATTTTCTTTGTGCAAGATATTTTTTTGATGTAGCCAATAATAAAATCGTTGTTTGAGTAAAATGTTTATTCGGCGCAGAATTTATCTGCAACCTTTGCTGATAAAATTCGTGTTAACATTGATTTCAGATTCAAGATATAAGATTCAAAATTCAAGATTGCATCTCAAATCTTATATCTTGAATCATAAACCAGGAATCTTGAATTATAAATTTCGAAACACAAATCTTGAATTGAAGAATGGCTGAATTTATTTGTCGCTTAGGAACATCGACCGGCGAAGTGCTGACGCGCATTGTCGAAGCAACTGCTGCCGGCGAAGCAAAAACACGACTTGAGAGCGAAGGTTACCGCGTATTTAAGGTATCTTCGGCGGAAAAAGGCTTGTCGGCAATGATGCCGTTTGGCGGCGCGGGCAAAAAAAATCGCGTTAAACAAGGCGATTTTCTGCTTTTTAATCAACAGCTTTCCGCCCTTCTGCGAGCCGGGATCCCGGTTCTGCAATCAATCAGCTTACTGAGAAATCGTTCCGGCTCATCGACTTTGCGCGCTCTGCTTGTCGACGTTGAAGAAAAAATTAAAAGCGGCGTACCCTTGTCCGAAGCATTTGAAGCGCAGGGCACATTTCCGAAAATTTATACGGCTTCGATTTTAGCCGGTGAAAAAAGCGGTGCGCT
Source organism: Acidobacteriota bacterium (assembly GCA_030857305.1). GTDB lineage: Bacteria > Acidobacteriota > Blastocatellia > Pyrinomonadales > Pyrinomonadaceae. Next base: position 3,396 of record JALZOH010000168.1, on the reverse strand, counting down.
CGACGATGTTTTGTCGCGGTATGTTGAATATTCAAAACGTAATGTCGCGGTGGCGCGAAAACTTCGCGGCGCAATCGCCTACCCGTTATTCCTCCTAACGGCGGCTTCGTTTATGGTGGCGTTTCTGACGCTCTACATTGTGCCGCGAATGTCAGACCTGTTTAAGAATTTGAGTACTAATCAAGGTCTGCCGACGGTAACAGTTGTTGTTTTAACTTTTTCTAATTTTATCGCTGGAAATATTTGGTGGCTCCTGCCGCTCGTCCTGGTTCTCATTTTCGCTTTCTACATTTGGCTCAGAACGCCCGGCGGAAAACTTATTTTCCACAAGTTTTTGTTAAAGCTGCCGATTGGCGGAAATCTTATCAAGCAGATGACTACGGCTCAGCTTGCGCGTTCGCTCTCGACTCTGCTTGCAGGCGGAATTACGCTGCCTGATTCGTGGGATATTTCTTCCGAGTCAATTACTAATCTTGAACTACGCCGCCGCAGCCAGGCGGTTTTGCCGATGATTCGCGAAGGACGAAGTTTTACCGAAGCGCTTCAAAAAGCTAACTGGATGCCGGAACTGGCGCTCGATATGATTGGAATCGGCGAAAAATCGGGAAGTCTTCGAGAGATGCTCGATGAAGTCGCAAATTTTTACGACGCCGAATCTGAAGTTCGCCTGGAACAATTAACGACGCTGCTTGAACCGATAATTCTGGTGTTTATGGCATTGATTGTGGTTACAATACTACTGGCAATTTATCTGCCGATTATCCAGACTATTTCGTCGGGACCATTCAGCGGAAAGAGGTAATTTATAAGTAAAAAGTAAAAAGGCAAAAGTAAAAAGTAAAAAGTTAAGAATTGAGTATTGAGATAAATTGAAAATGAATAATCAAACAAACGGAAACACGGCAACAATTTTGCCGAAAATTGCATTAACGAATGGCTCGGAAAATGATCCGCCCGAAGTTATCGATGCCAAGCAGATGGCTTTGCGCTATCGTCTGCCGTACATTGATTTGCTGCCGCCCGGCGAGGAATCGCCGATTAGTTACGAAGAACTCGCCGCAATTCCGGTGGACTTAATGCTCCGCAACCAATTTGTTCCGCTGAAAAGAGACGGACGAAATCTGCACGTCGGAATGGCTGACCCGACCAATCTGGAACGGCTCGACGAGCTTGAAAATGTTTTAAATGTGCGAATTGTGCCGTATGTGGCGACTGCCGGTGCTATTGATGTCGTTCTCAGAAAAGGCGACGCGACGCAGCGCGTGATGCAGGAAGCGGCTTCGGGCTTCAAAATTTCGCTGGTCAAGGAAACCGACCAGGGCGACGAAATTCTGGATTTGGATAGATTGGCGAGCGATTCGGAAATGTCGCCGATTATCAAACTTGTCGATACGATAATTTACAATGCGATGGAATCGCGCGCCTCCGATATTCACATCGAAGCTCACGACCGCGAAATGCTTGTCAAATTCCGCATTGACGGTGCGCTTTATCAAAAAGTTGACCCGATTGATATTGCTTATCACCAGACTTTAGTTTCGCGTATTAAAGTTATGTCGGAACTCGATATTGCCGAACGCCGCATTCCGCAGGACGGACGTTTTCGCGTGCGCTACAAAGGCAGAACGGTCGATTTTCGTGTTTCGATTATGCCCGCGGCGTATGGTGAAAACTGCGTTATCCGTATTCTCGACAAAGAACAAATTTCCGAAGAATTTAAAAACTTAAGCCTTGAAGTCGTCGGGTTTGACCCGGAAGATTTGAAGCATTTTCGAGTTTATATCAAAGAACCATACGGAATGGTTTTGGTAACGGGTCCGACGGGTTCGGGAAAAACGACGACGCTTTACGGCGCGCTCAACGAGATTCGTGCCGAAGAAGACAAAATTATTACGATTGAAGACCCGGTTGAATATCAGCTAAACGGCATCATGCAGATTCCGGTCAACGAGAAAAAAGGTTTGACGTTTGCGCGCGGACTGCGTTCGATTCTGCGGCACGACCCGGACAAAATAATGGTTGGAGAAATCCGCGATAATGAAACAGCGCAGATTGCCATTCAATCAGCTTTGACCGGTCACCTTGTTTTTACAACCGTCCACGCCAACAACGTGATTGACGTTATCGGTCGATTTATCAATATGGGCGTCGAGCCGTATAATTTTGTGTCTGCCCTCAACTGCGTTCTGGCGCAGAGGCTTGTGCGGCTTTTGTGTCCGGTTTGCAAACGCATGCATCACCCGACCGAACAAGAGCTTGTAGATTCGGGGCTGCGGGCGGAAGAAGTAAAAGACCAAACTTTTTATCTAAACGTCGGCTGCGACGCCTGCAATCACACGGGTTATCGCGGGCGAACGGCGATTCACGAATTGCTCGATATGTCGGACGCGATTCGGGAAATGATTATTGACCGCCGTCCGGGGTCGGAAATTCGCCGCCAAGCCGAAAAGGAAGGGTTGTCCAGTTTGCGTGAATCTGCCGTTAAAAAAGTATTTTCCGGCACAACCACGCTGCACGAAATAAACCGTGTAACATTCGTTGAAGAAATAAAATAAAATTTGCAATTTTTGCCGGATTGGTTGAAAATATCGTTGGCTAACCTGACAAAGAAACTTTTGAAACTTTGTACTGACAATCGCGTGTATAAAATCGGACGCAAACCTTTTTTATATTCGGTTGAGAAACCAAACAAACTATAAAACTATGAAACATTCTGCTTATTTTCGCTTTTCGATAACTTTACTTTTACTTCTCTCATTGCTTTCACCAACTGCCGTCTTAGCCGGTGGCGACGGTAAAAAGCATTTTAAGGAAGGCATGAAGGCTGAGAATGCCGAGCAATGGGACAAAGCCGTTGAGGAATTTGCTCTGGCAGTGGTTGATGACCCGAAAAACCCGGAGTATCGACTTCATTACCAACGCTCAATTTTTAACGCTTCCCAGATGTATATGAAGCGTGGAACAAGCCTTGCCGAGCAAAAGGATTATGCCGGCGGCTACCTTGCTTTCCGTAAGGCTTATGCCTACGACCCGACCAATGAGCTGGCACAAAGCGAGATGGAGAGAATGCTGCGCCTGCAAAAAAGTTTGGAGGGAGGCGAAAATTTTGACGCTAAAACAAATTCAAACGGTGACGTTAAACTCGTCCCAACCGGTTATCAAAAGCAGAATCCACAGGACGATTTAGTTCCGCAACGGCTCGAAAAATATCAGGATGTTCCGTTCCCGGGCGGCGTTGATTTGCAGTATCTGATCAAAGAATTAGCGAAAAATTTGGATTTGAACGTGCTTTTCGATGTTGAGTCTTTTCGCCAGGATCGCAAAATTAAAATTGAACTAAAAAACGTTACTCCGGCAAAGGCGCTCGATTATATATTTTTGCAGGAAGGTTTGTTT
>JALZOH010000167.1 GCA_030857305.1 Acidobacteriota bacterium | reverse complement strand
AGAGTTTCAGCAACAATCGAATCCATAAAATCGGCGATTGCCGGTTTAAGGAGTGCGCGAGCCATACTTTGACTGCCGATAATTGTCGGCGCGACCACGCGGTTCGCTCCCGCGCGAATTAGTTTCGGTTCAGCCTGTTCTTCAACCGCACGGGCAACAATATGCAGATTTTCGTTCAAATCGCGAGCCGTCAAAACAACATAAACATTATCTGCATCGTCCGCCAGACAAGTAGCCAAACCTTTCGCGCGCTTCACGCCAGCCCGCAGAAGATTTTCTTCCAAAGTCGCGTCGTCAACCATGATATGTGCGCCGTCTTCTTCAAATTCAACTATCTTTTTCTCATCTTTTTCGATTAAAACGAAAGGTAGATTTTGCTTTTGAAGATGGCGAATTATCCGGCGACCGACGCGCCCTGCACCGCAGATAATATAATGATTTTCTAATTTATCTATTTCTCTGATTTTCCGTCTCTGGTCCATTGCTTCAATAATCTCCGATTGAATTATCGCCTGGGCGAGAACCGTCAAAGCGTAGAGCACCGTGCCGACTCCGAACAACATAAAAAAAACCGCGAAAATTTTTCCCGCACGCGTCTTCGGCGCCAAATCTCCGTAACCGACTGTTGTTACGGTTTGAGTAGCATTATAAATGCTGTCGAGCAAATTCAAGTTTTCTAAATAATGAAAGCCGAGCGCGCCGAAGGTAATCATCAACAATATCGCCAGAGTTGCAAAACCCAAGCGGCGACGTGTTATTTTTGAAAGTGTCGGTATAATATTCACCTGGCGTTAACTTTCAAACCCTACAGATAAAGGAAAAATCAGATATACTCGAGCCGCCGGAAATTTTTGGAATTTTACAAGGCAACCGCCAAAAACGAAAATCCAACTAACCAACAGACCTAAAATGCAAAAGGAAATTGAACAAGGAAAGCCGCCCCAAAAATATATTGCTAAATACCGGCGCGGCAAAGCCATCGGCGTTAAATCTTTTCAACAACCGCCGCGAAGTTTGTTCAGACGCATTTTGCATTTAATTTTCAATCCCGTTACATATTTTGTTTCGCTCTCGATACTTTTGGGAGTTTTTTTGACTCTATCATATTTTTGGTTTGAGTATTCAGACAGAGTTGATTCACTCCTTCGCGGCGAAGTTTTCACGCGCACGGCAGGCATTTATTCCGCGCCGAAAACATTAAAAATTGGCGAAAACATCTCACTCGAAGATTTAACCGATTATCTGAAAACCGCCGGTTATATTGAAAAAAACCAACACGCAGACGCCTCGCGCAGCCGCTATAAACTTCTTGAAAACGCAATCGAAATCGAACCGGGCAAAACCGCTTCGATTGACGGCAGGAAAGTTTTCCCCAACTTAAATGTCAGATTCAAAAAAGACGGCAAATCCGTTTTTTCAATTATCAATACGGATACCAAAGAAACGATCAAACAAGCTCATTTGGAGCCGAAAATCTTAAGCTCAATTGCTGCGGAAGGCGACGGGAAACGCCAAGCCATTACCTTTAACGATTTGCCGCAGCATCTGATCAAAGCGATCACGGTGACGGAAGATCGCGCTTTTTTTGAGCATTACGGAGTGAACTTTCGCGGTATTGCCCGCGCGCTCTGGCGGCGTTACGAAGGCGGCGAAAATTCTCCGCTTGCCAATCAAGGCGGCTCGTCAATCACGCAGCAATTAGTAAAAAATTTGCTTCTCTCGAATGAGCCGACGCTCGAGCGTAAGGCAAAAGAAGCATATATGTCGTTTATTTTGGAAACACGTCTGAAGAAAGAGGAAATTTTTACGCTTTACGCAAATCAGATTTACCTCGGTCAGCAATCCGGCACGAGCATTTACGGTGTCGGCGAAGCGGCAAACGATTATTTCGGCAAAGATGTTTCGATGCTGACTTTGCCGGAATCAGCTTTTATCGCCGGAATTATTCGCAGTCCGAATCGTTATAACGCCCGTAAAAATCTTGATAAAGTTGCTGAAAGGCGGAATCAAGTACTTGATTCGATGCTCGAATACGGCGCTATTTCGCCCGAACAGGCGTTTGAAGCAAAAAACACGCCGCTTGCTTTGCATCAGGTTTCGAGCGGCAAAGATTTACAGGGAATCCCTTATTTTTCGCAATATGTGGTTGAAGAATTGCCAAAAATTGTGACCGACCCGGAAGCTCTCCAGCATCTGCGCGTTTATACGACGATTGACCCGGATTTGCAAAAAGCGGCTTATGAAATTGTTAACCGGCGGCTTGAAAAGCTTGACAAGTATTTTCCCAAAAGACCGAAAGGAAGTTTGCAAGCCGCGCTCGTCGCAATCAGACCGAAAACCGGCGAGATTGTCGCCATGGTCGGCGGACGCGATTTTTTAGAAACGCAGTTTAATCGCGCAACCGACGCCAGGCGTCAGCCCGGTTCGGTTTTCAAGCCGTTTGTTTATGCATCTGCTATAAATACGTTTTACGAACAAAGCGGGCGGGTGATAACCGCCGCGTCAATGCTCAAGGATGAAAAAAAGGTTTTTACTTTTGGAGCCGATACTTATTCGCCGAGTAATTACGGCGACGCGTTTAGCAACCAGGAAATAACCGTGCGCGACGCTCTGGTAAAAAGCAAAAATGTCGTTACCGTCGATTTGGCAATGGAACTTGGCATGAGCAAGGTGATGAATCTCGCGCACAAAGCCGGTTTGCCGAAAGTCGAAAAAGCGTATCCTTCGATGGCTCTCGGAACAAGCGAAGCCACGCCTTTGCAGATGGCAGCGGCTTACACCGTCTTTGCTAATCTCGGCGACAGAGTTTCCCCGATGCCTTTCAGCCGCGTGACGAAGGGTGACGGCACGACGATTGTCGCTCCGGTCAGTGAACGGAAAAATGTTCTTCACGTGGACGTCGCATATATTATGAACGATATGTTGAAGGACGTTATCAACCGCGGAACGGCATATGAAGCGCGAGCTTGGGGAATAAAAAACGTGCCGGGTAAAACAGCCTTTGCGGGTAAAACCGGAACTTCGCGCGACGGCTGGTTTGCCGGTTTTACGCCTGATTTGGTGTGCGTTGTTTATGTCGGATTTGATAACGGCGACGATTTGGGAATGAAAGGCTCGGATTCGGCAATGCCGATTTGGGCTGATTTTATGCGCGAGGCGTTGAGCCAAAATCCTGAATGGAACGGTGACTGGCAAATGCCCAATACAATTCGTAAAGCTGAAATCGATGCGCGCACTGGAACATTAATAAAAGAACTTACGAGTAATGCCGAAGCTGATTTAGCCGAAGCTTCACCAACACCTGTAGATAGCGACATTACCACCCAATTTCCAATAGAAACGCCGGAAATAAAAAATATCTACGTTTCAGAAGTTCCGAACGAATTTCGCCGCGTTGAATTATTTATCAGTGGAACAATGCCGAATAAAGTTCTGCTGCCGACCGAAGAAACAGAAGTACTTGTCCGGGAGAATCCGCCAGCCGTTCCAAACACAACAAGCACTCCTCACACAACAGAGGATGAAACTCAAGCTAATCAAAGTACAAGGCAAAATCCTCCCGTCCGGAGGAGTATGGAAATAGCTCCTGACCGAGGGCAAAATATAACTGTGATGGTTTGTGATGTAACCGGAATGAGAGCGACCGCAAATTGTCCGAATAAACATTCTAAAACCTTGGCTGAAAGCGAAATATGGAACGATTTTTGCACGTTTCACGTTCGCTAGCCGGAGTAAATTTTTAGTTGCTCGCTTTATTGTCTAAAATCTTAAAAACAATCGTATGATTAATCTTAATTTAGCATTATCGGCTGATTTTAAGCTGTGGGAGTTTGTCGTCTCGACCACCGCCGACCAAAACGGCATTAAAAATTTACCGAACGAAACAGAAATAGCTCATCTTCGCCTCTTGTGTCAAAAAATTTTGCAGCCTGCCCGGAACGCACTCGGTCCGCTAAAGATTACATCGGGATTTCGTTCAGAAAAACTCAATAAGCTGGTTGGCGGAGCGGAAAATAGCGACCACCGATTTGGATATGCCGCCGACGTCATTCCGTATGACGTCAAAACCAGAAAGCTTGCCGAGTGGGTAGTTGCCAATTGCCGGAATTTTGATCAGGTAATTCTTGAATTTGGAACACTAACAAAACCCAACTGGATACATTTGAGCGCGGCTCCCGTTAGCCGAAAACAAGTTTTAAGAGCAGTTTACAAAAACAAAAAAGTAATATATCAGCCGATAAAAATTTAAAATAAGGTGATGAACTATGAAGATATTTTCTCTTGGAGACAACGCTTTAACAATTGATTTCGGCAATGAAATCTCCGTCGAACTCAATGAACGCGTTTTAACGCTCGCTCAAATTTTCGACAAAAATTCCTTTGCGGGCTTTGTCGAAATTGTTCCCGCCTACAGTTCACTAACCGTTTTTTATGATGTTTTCAAAGTGCGAAAAAATTTTCCCAAATTTTCGACGGCTTTCGAGGCGGTTAAAAATTTTGTCGAAAATAACTTAGAAAGCTTAGACAAATTAGAAAAAGCCGAATCAAGAGTAGTTGAAATCCCGGTTTGTTTCGACCGGGAATTTGCGCTGGATTTAGATTTTGTCGCAACTGAAAATAATCTTGCAAAGCAGGAAGCAGTCGAGATTTTTCTCGGCAGAACTTACCACGTTTTTATGCTCGGGTTTTTGCCCGGATTTGCGTATATGGGCGAAGTTGATCGGAGAATTGCCACGCCGCGAAAAACCTCGCCGCGCCTGAAAGTGCCGAAAGGAAGCGTCGGAATCGCCGGAACGCAAACCGGAGTTTACCCGCTCGCCTCGCCTGGCGGCTGGCAAATTATCGGCAAAACAAACGTTGAGTTATTCACTCCGAACGCCAAAAAACCGACATTCCTGCAAGCCGGAGATACAGTGAAATTTTATTCTCAAAATCAGTGGGCATAATCGTTCAAAAAGAAGGAATACTTTCGTCTTTGCAAGACCTTGGAAGAGACGGCTTTCGGAATTTGGGTATTAACCCAAGCGGCGCGATGGATAAAATTGCCGTGCGTTTGATTAATATTTTACTTGGTAACGACGAAGCCGAAGCGGTTTTGGAAATGCATTTTCCGGCGCCGGAAATTTTGTTTGAAGAAGATGCAATTTTTGCACTTGGCGGCGCTGATTTCCACGCAAAGCTAAACAATAAAAAATTAGAAAATTGGAAGCCTTATTTTACCGAAAAAGGAAGCATTTTGAAATTTAGCAAAAAAACGTTTGGAATGCGCGCCTACCTTTCCGTTAAAGGAGGCTTTCGTATCGAAAAATGGCTTGGCAGCGCCAGCACAAATTTATCGGCGGAAATCGGCGGTTTTTCCGGCAGAAAATTACAAAAATTTGACAAAATAAATTTCAATCGAAAAACGATTGACAAAAAACAAAAAAGTGACTATAAAATTTCCAATTCATTAACTTCTTTTTACAGTCGTTTTCCGATTGTTCGCGTCGTCGTCGGCGCGGAATTTGAGCTTTTAACGGCTTCGAGTGAAAACGCGTTTTTGCGTCAGAATTTCGCGATTACGCAAAATTCAAACCGGATGGGTTTTCGTCTCGAAGGCAAACCGCTTTATCTTTTGCACAAAAAGGAACTGGTTTCTTCAGCCGTGAGTTTCGGCACGATTCAGCTTTTACCCGACGGACAAATAATAATTTTGATGGCTGACCACCAAACTTCCGGCGGTTACCCGCGACTTGCAAACGTCGTCGAAATTGATTTACCGCTTGTTGCGCAGCTTGGAGCAAACGATAAAATTGCTTTTTATTTGATTTCTTTAGAAGAAGCGGAAAATCTTATTTTACAAAGTGAATTTGAATTGA
>JALZOH010000166.1 GCA_030857305.1 Acidobacteriota bacterium | reverse complement strand
CATTTTTTATTTATTTTGCGGTTGAAGTAAATCCAGCACTTTTTTTTGCCGAAAATCAAAAATATAATCAAGCTCGCGCCGGACAAACCAATGCGCTAAATCTCCGAAAGGTTCAAACGGCAGACGGTATTTTACCCGGTCTTCAATTAAAGTCTTATCTTTTTCAATTTCCGTAAAAGTATGGCGGTGAATCCATTGTTTATACGGACTTTTTAAAGCTTTATCGGTAAACAAAAGGGGCGGATTCCACTCGGAAATTTCTGTGCGCCATTTGACGGCGAAGCCCCGAACTTTTAGTTGATAATCAATTAAAGTTCCTTTCCGAAGGTTGATTGGCTGCGGCGTGATAATGTGAAAATTTAGTTCGGGCGGCGTGATGCGTTCGAGATTTCCGGCATCGGCAAAAAAATCAAAAACTTTTTCAATTGGTAAACTGAGAGTTAATTTGCGCGCTAAAATATGTTCCGCCATAAAAGTGAAAGAATGAAAAAGTGCAAATGGGGAAAAGTCTGAAATAGGAAAATGAACTTTCTTCCCATAGAAAAACTTTTTCACTTTTTCACTTTTTCACTTTTTCACTTTTCAGATACTTCGTTGGAATCGGATTCTCCACTGTTTCGGCTTGCCAATAAATTGTCAAAACCCACCAGCGCTTGCCGTCATTTAAAAGCTGAAAACTGTTAATGCCGCGCATCCACGGTTTTTTGTCATCAGACTTTTTAAGCGTTTCGTAAGTTGAAAAAACCTGCGCGACATTGCCATAAACGTCTGTTTTTCGAGCAATTTCCCTTTCGAAAAATCCTTCCTTTTCCATAAATGGAGCGGAGCGGGCGATGTATTCTTCGGGCGTGAAAGCGCGCGCGCCGACAACGCCTGTTTGCGGATTTTTACCTGTCGGAATCATTCGCGCATCTTTATGAAAAAGCGTTCGAAATCTGTCCCAATCACGCTTCTTGCCAGCTTCGCCGGAAATTACGTCGTAGACGGCTTTCATAATCGCATCAATCGAAGAAACATCCGCCGGATTCGCAGCTGGAATTTGCGGTTTGATTTCATCTTTTGTTTGCGCCATAGCGCTCGAAGAAAAAGTAAAAACAAGCAGTAAAAATAAAAGAAAATTTTTCATAGTTTTTTAATTACGCCCAAAAAACGCTTTTGTTTCAGGCTTAAGCCAAAAAATAAATAGCGGAACTAAAAATGGCAATCGAAGATTTAATTTTTCAATTATTTGTTAATCTGTCCGAAGCCGCACCACGAATTTTTATTGTGCCAAATTATTTCAACGTTTGCGGCGTTGATCTCTTTCCACCAACCTTCAAATTCAGCTTTGGATATATAAAACGCCGTCGGGGCAACCAAATGGTCAAAGACAATATTGTGCTGCTCTCGCCAGCCGAAAGTGCCGAGATGATTTAAATATTCGTTATAAAAAAGTTTAACGGCAAGCGGCTTTACGCTTTTATTTAATGGACGATAAAGCAGTTTCGAGGCGAGAAAAACGCTTAGTGTCGGAAGTTTGGAAAGCTGGTAAAGCGTCGGCTGACCCATTTTTGACGTGAAGCTTTCTCGAAGCGGATTGACATACTTAGTAATCCATTCGTTGTTCTCCGCGCCATAAATCCAGGCTGAAACGTGCCCGTTTTTTTTAACTTTTGAAGCCAGCGAAAGAAACGCTTTTTTTGGGGCGGGCGTGTGATGAAGCACGCCGACGCTAAACGCATAGTCAAAGGCTTTTTTTAGCGGAAGCTTGAAGATATCGGCTTGTAGAATATGCGCGTTCGGTAAATTTTTCGTCGCTTGAAACGCCGTTTCAACCGCCGCGCTCAAGTCAATTCCGACAACTTCTTTCGCGCCCCAATCCGCCGCTAAAGTCGTGTGGCGACCTTTTCCGCAGCCACCTTCGAGAACAATTTTACCATTGAAAAAATCTTTTTTAACCGGCTGCAGCCAGCCGAGTAACTGTTCGGCGTATTTTGGGTCATCCTGCGTAAAATGCGTCCATTGCCAACCAAAATTCTCGGCGGTATCGGCTTTGTCCTGCTCGATTTTATCAAGCGCGGCAAAGCGCGGAACCCCGCGGACAACTTTGTATTCGCGCTCACACTTTTTGCACGAAAGCACGCCCTCGATGATTTCTTTTTGTTCACGCACGCCAACGTGGACGAGCAGGATATCGCCGCCGCAACTCGGACACGCGAGCAATTCAAGCAGTTTTTCTTTCATTAATCATTCTGCAAATCAAACGGTCATTGTGTTTTACTTTATTGCCATCTTTTGAGCGTTGGTATAAAAGAGTTTGCCATCTCTTTCGCCTTTTCGACGGGCATATTTTGGTCCGCAGTCATATTTTCAATTGAGCTTTGAATCATTTCATTTAATGTTTGACCGGGGTTAGTAAAAGCACCGTTCTGATAACAAATATTGCAGTACTCGGCAGTGTTTGACCCGTTTCCATTTGTTCCCAAATTGCCGAAAGTTTCCGATAAAGGCATACCGCAGCTTTGACAACGTATTTTATTTTCCATAAAACCTCAATTTATTCTCAAATTTTTCAAAATCGACAAGCGGAAAAGGCTGTCGCCAATTTTGCTCAAATTCATCCGTGTTTTTGTCTGTCTCGAGTTGGGCAAAAGTATCATAAAATGCCTGGCAAACTTCACCGACACCGCCTTCGTGCGCGAAAACTTTTTCGCGGCTGGCAGCAAAACGCTCGTCAGTTGGATACTGAAAAATTTCGATCAAAACATTTCCACCGTTACGCGCAAATCGAAAATCAAATTCTTCAGGGTTGCGATTCCAGTGCATAATAAATTCAGAATTTAGCGAATTTTCGTCGAGCAGCTGAGTTAAAATTTGCAAAAGTTCGGGCAGAGCGTGTTCGTGCGGCACGTGTGCCGTCGTCGTGTGAAACTCGCCTTCGCTGCCGGAGAAACCGATTGACATCCACCCGCACTGCGGGCTGTTAAAACTTACTTCAAAATTTTCTGACATAGCTTTTTGCGTTGAATAATTTCAAACAAGTATAGTAACTTTTGAGTTTGCTTTCGACAAATTTGCGGTTAAGCTTCGAGTTAAAAATCTGATGAAACAATACCAGGATTTATTAAAACACATTTTGGAAAACGGCACGCGCCACGAGGATCGAACCGGTGTCGGCACGATTTCGGTTTTCGGCTATCAAACCAGGTTTGATTTACGCAAAGGATTTCCGATTGTCACGACAAAAAGGGTTCCGTTTCGCTGGGTGGTTGAAGAATTATTGTGGTTTTTACAAGGAAGCACAAACGAAAGCGAACTTCGCGCTCACGGCGTCGATATTTGGGCGGAATGGGCTGATGCCGAACACACGGCGAAATTCGGCAGGGGTGAAGGAGATTTAGGTCCTGTTTACGGTTACCTGTGGCGCAATTTCGGCGGCGATTACCCCGAAAAAAACGGTTTTGATCAGATCGCCTGGCTGATAAATGAAATCAAAACCAACCCTAATTCGCGTCGCTTAATCGTTTCGGGCTGGGACCCGAAAAATGCTCTGCAAGTCGAGCTTCCGCCGTGTCATACTCTCTTTGCATTTAAGGTTGAAAATGAAAAAACTCTGAATTGCCAGTTATTTCAGCGTTCCGCCGACGCCTTTCTCGGCGTTCCTTTCAACATTAGCTCTTACGCGCTTTTGACACATTTAATCGCCCACGTCTGTGGCTTAGAGGTCGGCGAATTTGTTCATACTTTTAACGATTTACATATTTATTCGAATCATCTCGAACAAGTCGAAAAACTCCTCAAACGTGAGCCGCTGCCGCTGCCGAAATTGAATTTTATCGGCACGGAAAATTTCAAAGGTCTGGAAGGATTGCTCGACTTTAAATATGAAAACTTGAGCTTGCAAAGTTATCAGTCGCACGGCAAAATCGCCGCGCCCGTTGCGGTTTGAAAAAATTTTAAGATAGTTCTTAACGCAAGCAGGAAAGAATCAAAGTTTTTTAGCAAATTAAAAATTTCAATAAAAACTTTCGATTGATTTATCTAAAGATTTCTTTCCTCGCGGCTTTGCGACTTCGCGCCTTTACGTTAAATTAATTGAAACAATTTTTAACGATTAAATTATGAATATCGAAAACTTTCTCATACCCGAGGGCAAAAAGCTAAACTTAAAAAATCACCAAACCGACTTTAAGGGCAATTACACGGACAAAATTGAAGCCGGTAATGATTTGGTAAAAAACATCCAGCGACTTACCGAACTTCAAGATGTGCTTTATGCGCAGAATAATCACGCGCTTCTGATAATTTTTCAAGCGATGGACGCGGCGGGAAAAGACAGCGCCATTAAGCACGTAATGAGCGGTCTGAACCCGCAAGGCGTTCACGTGACATCGTTTAAGCAGCCTTCGTCGGAAGAGCTCGACCACGATTACCTGTGGCGTTCGATGAAGCATACTCCCGAGCGCGGGCGCATCGGAATTTTCAATCGTTCTTATTACGAAGAAGTTCTTGTGGTGCGCGTTCATCCGGAAATCTTGCAATTTCAACAAATGCCCGACAAACTGGAAAACGACAAAGCTATCTGGAAAAAACGCTATGCCCAAATTACAAATTTTGAAAATTATTTGTCGGAAAACGGAATCCATACTCTAAAATTCTTCCTCAATGTTTCAAAGGACGAACAAAAAAAACGCTTTTTAAAACGCATCAACACACCGGAAAAGAATTGGAAATTTTCGGCAGCGGATGTCAGGGAGCGCGGATTTTGGGATGAATATCAACAGGCTTACAGCGATGCGATCGAAGCGACCAGTACGAAAAACGCTCCCTGGTTTGTCGTCCCTGCCGACAACAAATGGTTTACGCGGGTGGCGGTTTCAGAAATTATTATCAAGAAAATGGAATCGCTCAATTTGCAGTATCCGAAAGTGAACGATGCGCATATGGAAAGTCTTCTGGAAGCGAAAAAGCTACTTGAAGCAGAAAAATAAAATTTGTAAATTTCAAATTTTCAAACTTCGCTCAAAACAATAATTTCGGCGCGTCGTTTGGCATCATCCAAAAACTTTTCGATGTCGCTGGCAACTTTTTCTTCCGTCAAAGTTTGATTGATTTGAGCGCGCACTTCTTCAAGATTCGGCTTAATACGCGAGGGATTCAACCGCCTGAATTCCGACGAATACACATTTTCATAATATTTCTTTTCATCTTCGGACGTAATAACGACGAACGAGCGAAAACGAAAGTCTAAATATTTATCAATCGCTACTCGCTCCGCCATTATTCGCTCAAAATTTTCGTCCTTAACCGAATCAAAACCGACAATCCGCAGGCGCTGTTCAAATTCTGCCGTCGAAGGAAAATTTTTGATAATGTCTTTTATTTTGGCATCTATTTCAGCTTGCGACGGCGCAGAACGCGGAACTCTTTTCGCTTCCAGCGCAAATAAACGTTGATTTATCAGCAGTTGCAGCGCACGGTTCAAATCTTCCGAACTCGGCGGACGAAGCGGCGTGCCAGGCTGCAGAGCAAGTTGCCAGAGCAAGTCCGAATAAGTAATCAGTTCGGGAACACCAACGCCGTCACTGACGGTTGCCACCGTTTTATCAACTACTTCTTGCGCTTTAGCGTCCATCGAAAAATTCACAAAAACTAAAACGAGCAAGCCGAGCGCGATTAAAGTTTTTGTAAAATGGTGTTCTTTCCTTTTCATATAAACTTTCTGATTTTTGTCCGAAAATGATTTACTGTCAACTCATTTTTATTTAAGTTGAAGTTCGAATCGTTCCTTTCGTTCGAGTCGAATATTTACTCTGATGAAAAAGCGCTAATTAAAGTTTGTCAAACTAATGACGAAGCCGCGCTTCAACGTTATTTGCCTTCATGGAATTTCCGGTGGCGCGCTGCAACTC
>JALZOH010000165.1:1142-5893 GCA_030857305.1 Acidobacteriota bacterium | reverse complement strand
AGATTTGGCGCTCTTTATGGATTTAGCGCAACGAGCAAAAATGAAAGGCGTGCAGGAATGGCTGTCGTTTTATTTCAAAGCGCCGCAAACCGCGCCCGAACTTTATCCCGAACACGACATTTTTATCCAATTGATGAAACTAAAAAACACGCTGCGCCATCTCAAAGGCGAAGATTTGATTACGCATTTGGGACTTGAATACTACGATTAAAAGTCAAAAGGTAAGAGCTAAAAACTTTTGCCTTTTGTTTGTATTATTCTTGTGTTTTATTAGAAATCAACGAATCTTCAATTTTCGTTAAAAATTTATGTGTGTGAGAAAATTGCCCGCAAACTGCCCCTGAACTTTATCCCAAACACGATATTTTTATTCAATTTTGTAAACGGTTACCCTACGCCTTAAATCATTAACTCAAATTTCTCTGATTAGTTCGTGGCAATCCGCGAACTTTTTCATAAATTCAATTCAAAAACTCCGTCCCGTTTTTGGGTTCCAATGAATTAAGCGGCGCGTCAAATGGCGGCGCGTCTTCTTCCAAATTCCAAACTTCAAACAAAGCGGGAGGACATTCCATTACAAAACGCGAAGGTTTTTGTAAAACGGTCTGGCGGTTGTAATCAACAATCATTAGCGGATATGTTAGATAAAGCTCGTCTTTCGCACGCGTTAGAGCCACATACCAGAGGCGGCGTTCTTCTTCTTCGCTGTCGATTTCCTTTAAACTTCTCGGACTCGGAAATTTGCCTTCCGCTGCCCAAATCAGAAAGACGGCTTTCCACTCTAAACCTTTTGCCTGGTGGACGCTCGTCAAAGTTAAAAGTTCGTCTTCTTCGCCGCCTTGAATCACGTCTTCGCCGACAATCGCGCTTGGCGCGCTGAAGCGTTCGGTTGAAAGCAGTGCGAGTTCGGAGAGAAAATCTTCCGTCGAATTATATTTATTAGCATAAGTCGCCAAGCCTTTTAAGTCTTCCATTCGCGCTTCGGCGTTTTCGTAAGTTTCCTGCAAATGCTGTTCGTAGCCGCCGCTTAAAATTATCTCGATTTGTTTGGCGGGATTGTTTCGATTAGCGTCAAACGTGAGAGTTTCGAGCAGATTAACGAACGCCGTCCAGCCCTGCGTGCTGCGCGGTTTGTATTTGAAATCATCGGTTTTGGCGAGCGCAAGCGGGTTTTCGGCGTAGGCGAGCGATTCAAAAATCTTATTCGCCGTCGCACTGCCGACGCTCGGAATCATTTTCAGAAGGCGTTTCCAGGCTAGTTCATCGCGCGGATTAACAATTATTCGCAAATAGGAAATAACGTCTTTGATGTGCGCCTGTTCAAAAAATCTGACGCCGGATTGAATGCGATACGGAATGTTGCGGCGAGTGAGTTCGAGCTGTAATTCAATCGAATGGTAATGCGAGCGATAGAGAACGGCGATTTCTTCGAGCGAAGTTCCTTCGTCGCGCAGTTCCAAAATACGTGAAGCAATAAACGTTGATTGCTGCTCGACATCCGAACACGGCACGAGTGCCGGGAGAAAACCTTTCGATTTTTTTATCGCCTGCAAAACCTTCGGAAATTGTTTGCGATTTGAAGCGATTGAAGTGTTGGCGACCGCGAGAATTTCGGGCGTAGAACGATAATTCATTTCAAGCTTGAAAATTTCGGCTTCGGGATAGCGATTCGGAAACTCGTAAATATTCGTGAACTCAGCGCCGCGCCACGCGAAAATACTTTGCGCGTCATCGCCGACCACCGTGACGTTGCGATGTTTGACGGCAAGCAGGTCGATAATTTCCGCTTGAAGTTTATTTGTGTCCTGATATTCGTCAACGAGAATATGCTCGAACTGTTCAGCATAAACGGCGGCAATATCAGGTTTTTGGATGAGAAGCTTCTTCCAATTTAAGAGCAAATCATCGTAATCCATCACGTTGCGCTCGCGTTTTCGCTCCATATAAATCATATCAACACGCTTGATTTGCTGGGTCAGTGGTTCAAAATACGGATATTTCTGAATGATAATATCTTCGAGCGGCGTGTCTGTATTGTTGGCGTAGGAAATAATGTTTTGAACGACTTCGGGTTTTGGAAAACGTTTTGCTTTTGTGTCAATAGCGGCTTCGTCAACACAGACGCTCAAAAAATCGCGCGCGTCTTCCGCGTCGAGAATCGAATAATTTGAATCAAAACCGATGGAAAGGGCGTGTCGCCGCAAAATTAAATTAGCGATGCGGTGAAATGTTCCGCCCCAAATTTTATGCACATTCTGCGAACCGGTGAGCATTTCTACACGTTTGAGCATTTCTCGGGCGGCGCGGTTGGTGAACGTGGCAAGAAAAATTCGCTGCGGCGAAACACCTTGTTCGATTAAATAAGCGACGCGGTAAGTTATCGTGCGCGTTTTGCCCGTTCCCGCGCCGGCAATAATCAAAGTCGCCTGCGGCTTTGCCGTCACGACGCGGAACTGCTCGGCGTTTAATTCTTCGCGGTAACGCGTGAGTTTATCAGGCAAGCTGCTTGCATCGCGCTTGATAATATATTTTCGAGCCATTGCTAAATTCTTTGAATAAATTTTATAGAGTAGATTACATTTTGAATTATTACCGTTTATAAAAAGACAATCAAATAACTGTAATGTTACAATTATTCTACAGATTTTGTTTATAAATATTAATCAAAGAAGGTAGAAAAAGTTATGAAATTACCCGGTGGATTCGATATGAATTCGATGATGAAACAAGCCCAGAAAATGCAGGAGCAGATGGGCAAAGAAATGAAGGAAATGAAGGTTGACGCATCAGCCGGCGGCGGCGCGGTCAATGTGAAAATGCGCGGCGATTTCGAAGTCTTGGAACTTGTCATCTCGCCCGATTTGGTCAAAGACGGCGATGTTGAAATGATTCAGGATATGACAATGGCGGCGCTTAATGAAGCACGGCGCAAAGTCGAAGAATCCTTGAAAGGCAGATTAGGCGGAATGCTGCCGCCGGGACTTATGTAGTGGCAAGTGGTAAACGGTCAGTGGTAAGTTTTTTGCTTTCACTGACCGTTTACCACTTACCGTTTACCACTATTATGCTTGAATACTCAGAACCTGTTGCCAAACTCATCGATGAATTTAAGCGTCTGCCCGGCATCGGACACAAAGGCGCGCAACGTCTCGCTTTTTACATTTTGCGGCGCACCGAGACAGAAGTTGAAAACTTTGTCACGGCTTTGCAGGAGGTCAAGCAAAAAATAGTTTTTTGCTCGGTGTGCAATAATTTAACCGACGTCAATCCGTGTATGTATTGCTCATCCACGTCGCGCGACCGTTCGATAATTTGTGTTATTGAAGAACCTTATAATCTGGTTGCCGTAGAAAAAACACGTAGCTATAAAGGCTTATACCACATTTTGCACGGCTCGCTTTCGCCGATTCGCGGTGTCGGTCCCGATGAATTAATGCTTGCGAATATATTACCGCGTCTTGAGCCGAAGAATAATGACGGAGTCGAAGTCAAGGAAATCATCGTCGCTACGAATCCGACAACCGAAGGTGAAGCGACGGCAAATTATATTGCACGACTTTTGAGACCTTTGGGCGAACGACGAATTACGCGAATCGCGATGGGGATGCCAGTTGGCTCGGATTTGGAATTTGTTGACGAAGTTACGATGGATAAGGCTCTGACAAATCGGCACGAAATTTAACAAAGCGGAGAGAGATGAGAAATGATAATTTAAGATTAAATTACTAAAATTCTCGTCTTTTATTTTTCACCTCTGAACTTCGCAGTCTCCCGCCCAAAATTGTCATTGGAATCAGCAAAACCCAAAACGCGAAATTATACCAGAGCGGAATTTTGTCCCAAACGCTTATCTGCACGAAAATCCCGACGATTAAAAGCAGAATTCCAAGAACGAATGGTGACTTTGAATTTTCTCTGGCAATTAAAGCCGCGACAAAACCTGAAACAATTGAACAGAAGGCGCTCAAGGCAAGTGGAATCATCAGCATTGTTGAACTGAACGTCATCGCTTTGACGCTTTCATCATAGCTTGAAAAAATTGCCCGCAGTCCAGCATCAATCCCAACCCAAAGAATTGACCAGACGACAAAACCAACAATAATTCCTAAAACTTTTCTTAACATAAGTTTTCCCCCGATTATTTTGTCTCTGCCTGAAACAAAAGGAAAAGCCCGCTTGCACAAAACTTTCCCCCTTGTTGTTTTTCGCCTTTTGCCCAGTACGAAAAATTAAGCTGATTTGATACGTTTAACAGATTTTTCTTCTTTCGGATCCGCCTGTATTTTTGCCGCACGTGCCGACATCCGGCGGTCTAAATCCGCAATCTGTTCGCTCGTTAAATGATATATATTCGGTTGATTGTGATAAATCTTTGCCCCGGTCACAATATCTGCACTTTTAAAACCGTTTTCTTCCGCTTTTTTGATTAAATCGTCAACGGTCATTATTTGCGGCGCAATCGAGAGCGGCGCGTTTTCTTCGATAAACTCCGGTACTTCTGATTTAGCAGGCTTATCAAACGCCAGTTCTAAAGCATTTTCAGCTTTCATATGGTCGAGAAAATCTTTGAAACCGATGTTCCCGGTCATCTCAAAACCGACTTCGAACGCCGGTGAGTTACTTTTCACAACCTGGAAAACACGTGTTATCTCCCCGTCCCGCTCCTGCATGGAAACTTCAACCATCACGTCCACAAAATATTCAAGCCCTGAAGCCGTCATCGGTAAAACCCGTCCGATTTCGTTATCTTC
>JALZOH010000165.1:0-1132 GCA_030857305.1 Acidobacteriota bacterium | reverse complement strand
ATCATTTGGTCAGCAGCAAGTTCTTCAGCGCTCGGCTGTGCCAGCGGGTCGCCGGTTCTTTCGCGAACTGCTTCAATCATCGCAGAATGTTTTGCGCCAAAATACGCCGCCCAGCTATCGAGAGCGAAACAACCGTAATTTTGTTCGCGTCCTTCTCCATTAATCGCCCAATCAATAAATTCCGGCAATTCATCGGTTTGTTCGATTTCCAAAGCGTCAAACGTAGTCCCAACGCCGCGCAGCAGGCGGGCTTTTCGTTCGGTGTCAAAAATACAAAGCTTTCCCAAACCGGCTTCGCTCATCGAACCGATAAAATGACTTTTACCAACTCCGGCACCGCCGCGAATCGCCATAATAAGTCTTTGTTGACGCGGCATTCGGCTCAACGGATTGATTTTCGCTTTATTTGCGGTTTTCATTTTACTTTCTCCTCAACTTTTTTACTTAATGTTTTTCCTTATTTTCCTTATGCTAAATACCTATCGCCAAAGGCATTTTGTTTCACTGATGAAACGAATCTAACATAACTTAGGTTTTGTTTCAAGTATGAAACAAAACTTTTTTATAAGAATTTCAAGAAAACTATAAAAAAGCGACGAGCCAATGATAGACTCGTCGCTTTACTTTTAGAATAAAATTTTGGAACGTCTTACTTTAGACTGAAAGCTGAAAAGATTTTGCTGGTTGGCTGCAAAACATCCTTTTCTTCAACGGTTACGAACAAGCCAAAATCCTTTAATGCGGTTTCACCGCGAATTTCAGATTCTTGTCGTTTACCAGTATTGATGACCTGTCCGATTTTCGTATATTCCTTGGTGGGTGAAACTGCCCAGAGAACATAACGTTTATCTTTAGGAGCCATTTTCATATCATCGAAACGCATTTTTATTTTTGAGACACCTGATTTGCCACTGTCAATATATGCTTTTCCTTTTAATCCTTCCAATTCACCTGAGAAGTTTACCCTAATCTCGGTCTCTCCCTTTTTAAAACCCGTAACTCCAAGAAGAGGCACCTCATAGGTTGAGCTAATGTCTTGGCTGCCGGCGACTTGTTTTCCTTCATCGACCGTAGTTGTTGCTCTATTATTGACAACCGCATAACCTTTCGGCACCGCGCTACGGAATGTAAC
>JALZOH010000164.1 GCA_030857305.1 Acidobacteriota bacterium | reverse complement strand
AAATTTCAAAATCGTAATTAAACCATTTGCAAAAAGTGCGCCCAAAACGGCTAGCATTTATTTTCTCCTTCAACTATAAATCGTCAAAATTTTAATTTTAATGATTAAACATAATTCGGCAATCTGCAATTACTAAATTATCTAAGTTGCCAGCTACAGATTCTTTACCCCCGAAGGCGCAGAGAGGGAAAGCAGAAAATGGAAACCGGAAAATTATCGGTTTTAAATTTTGCACTATCCACTATACGTTTTGCATTGTCTTCACCTCCAGCGTCTCAGCGGTTTAATTTTTGTTTAGAAGGCGGCAACTTGGATTAATTTCTTCGTTTGATTTTTTTGCTGTGCATAAAGCCGACCAGATTTCCCTGTTCATCAATCACACCGAGCGCGCCGATACCGTTTTCGCGCATCAGAGCCCGCGCCTCAACGAGAAGCGCGTCCGATTCGACAAAATAATCGGGCGTAATCGGGCGCATGACATCTTGAATTTTGGTTTTATTCCAATTTTCACGCGGCAATTTCTTTAAGTCTTCAAGCGCTAAAATACCGTACAGCTGCTGGTTGCCGGCAACGGGAAAAACGATGTAGCGGTATAGCGGCAAAATTCTGTCAACAAATTCTAAAACACTCATCTCAGGCGCAACCGGAATCGGCAGCTTCATAACGTCCTTAACAACAATCTTTTCCAACTCATTCGTTTGCCGGATAATTGCTCGCGCTGCGTCATATAAAAACAGCCCGACCAGACCCGTCCACAATCCGGTAAAGAAATCTCCGCGCGCAAAAGCGATAAATAATCCGAAGACAAAAAGCGCAACGGCAATTATTTGTCCGCAACGACCAGTCAAAACGGTTGCTTCGTTGAGGTCTGTGCCGCGCCGCCAGAGGTATGCGCGAAGCAATCTGCCGCCGTCAAGCGGGTAACCGGGGAAAAGATTAAAAACCGCCAGAAGAAAATTCATCAAACACAACAGAAAAAATAAAGGCGTGATGATATTCGTGCCGAGCAGATTGGTAATTTCCATCACGCCCAGGAAAAGTAAGGCAAGCAGGAAACTGGCAGCCGGTCCGGCGATGGCAATGCGGAATTCGGCGCGCGGCGTTTCCGGTTCGTGGCGCAGGCGCGTCAAACCGCCGAACGGATGCAGCACGATTTCAACCACTTGAACGCCTTCCATCCGCGCGACAACCGCGTGAGCAAGTTCGTGCAGAAAAATCGAAGCGAAAAAAACCAGAGTCGTCAGCACGCCGAAAAATAAACTTGTTAAAATATTGCCGACTATCGAATTAATATTGTTTGCCGTAATCCAGGACAGCACGACAAGCACAAAAAACCAGCGGTAATCGATCCGCACGGGTATTCCGTATACGTGAGCGATAAGGAGTTGACGCTTGAAAAATTCGAGAATTTGCATCGTTAAAATTAAACCACAAAGTTTACCGATGCCGAAGAAGATTTTCGCTTGCTACAGATTTGTATTTTCAATCAGCACGACATCGCTGTTGAATGTGCCGCGTGCAAGCTACGATATTATCGAAGTTGTTTGTTAAACTATCTCTACGCTTCAAACGGTACTTCGGAGTTTTGCAAAATATGTGGTTCGTTACGTGAAACTTTGGCGAGGAGTTCGGGTTCCTCAAACATATGCAGAAGACCTCTGACGGTTGCGTAGCGCGGTTCATCCGAGATAAGGACAGGCAGATTAACCTTTTCGCGCAAGTATTGGTCAATCCCGCTCAAAAGCGCGCCGCCGCCGGTCAGGATAACGCCTCGATCAAAGATATCCGCGGCAACTTCCGGCTGAAGCTCCGTCAGGGTGTCGGCGACAACCTGCGCGATCCGCCGCATAATACTTTCTATTACCGGATAAATTTCTCCCACCGTCACTTCAACCGCCGCTGGACTTCCCGTCTGCACATCACGCCCACGGGTATGCACGGTTTGACCGATATCTTCGGGCAGAATAACGGTGGCAAAGTCCGTTTTAAGCTTTTCGGTTGTTTCATCACCAACCTGTAAACCGCGATGGCGGCGCAAGTAATTTGCTAAAGCCAAATTTATGTCTATACTTCCGATGCGCTCGGAACGCGAATGGACAATCACTCCTTTTGCAACGATTGCAATGTTGGTTGTTCCCGCGCCGATGTCAACAATGGCGGAAGCGCGTTTGTCTTTTGAACTGACACCGGCGCCGAATGCTGCCGCCAAGCCTTCTTCCATCATATAAACTTTACCGATGTGAGCTTCTTCGGCAGCGTTGAGAAGAGCGCGCTGCTCGACGTGCGTGACGTCGGAAAGCATACTCATCACGGCTTGCAGAGAAACCTGCGAACCGCCGGTTTTAGCTTTTTTAACAAAGTACGCGAGCATTTTTTTCGTGTGTTCAAAATCTGCCACCACACCACCGATAAGCGGAGCTAAAACCTTAATATCGCGCCCTTCACGTCCGTGCATATCAAACGCTTCTTGTCCGTAGGCAACTATTTCATTAGTCAGTTCATTGACTGCGACCAGTGAAGGCTCGTCCAGCACAATGTCGCGCCCTTTGACGGCAATCAGGGTGCTGGCTGTTCCCAAATCAACCGCCATCGAATCGGTAACAAATTTTCTGAGTGATGAAATTCCCATCATAGAGGCAATTTTTCCTATCATGAACACAGTAATTAAAGTTATCAAAGGTAACCGAATTAACTTCTTTTCGTTCAGAATACGGCTAATTTCCGTTTAGTTCCATTTTACTTCAAAAAGTGAGACGGGCTGCAAACGATTTTTTACGTTTAGAGGTTCGCAAGGAATGAATGAAAAAAGATTGCCACATTCGATTGCCGTCGCCTCACTTACTAAAATTTGTCCGCCCCGCGTGTTTGATTCGAGCCGCGCAGCCAAATTGACCGTATCGCCGATTGCCGTATATTCGGAGCGTTGGTCTGAACCGATATAACCGATGGTCGCTTCGCCCGTGTGAAGTCCAATGCCGATATTGACCGGAACGAACCCTTCGGTCGTTAATTCCTGGTTGAGAGAAATCAACCTCTTCTGCATTGTAACAGCTGTTCGAACAGCATTTTCAGCATCTTTCGGCGTGGTGTTCGGCGCACCGAAAATTGCCATCAAGCCATCACCGATATATTTGTCGAGCGTTCCTCCGTGAGCAAAAATTATTTCCGACATCGCGGAAAAATATCTGTTTAAGAGTCCGACGACTTTTTCCGGTTTTTCCCGTTCCGAAAAGGCGGTAAATCCGCGAATATCAGCAAAGAGAACCGTAATGGTCTGATTGATTCCGCCTAGTTTAAATGAATCGGGATTTTCAAGCAACTGTTTTAC
Organism: Acidobacteriota bacterium; assembly: GCA_030857305.1. Taxonomy (GTDB): domain Bacteria; phylum Acidobacteriota; class Blastocatellia; order Pyrinomonadales; family Pyrinomonadaceae. The sequence continues at coordinate 2,603 of JALZOH010000164.1, read as the reverse complement.
GACATATTCAGGCATAAAACGACTGTAATTTGCTCGCGCCACTTCCTCGCGCGCCAAGCGCTTGTGCGCCTTGATAGTTTCAACAGTTACCGCCGTCTGTGCCGCTACCGCGCTGATCAGTTGTAGATCATTAGTGCTGAACGAGGCAAACGGGTTAAACCGGTCGGCATAAACCACACCGTGAACATTTGATTCGGTTATCAACGGCGCGCAGATAGTTGAGCGGACACCTTGCGAAACAATTGATTCAGCACCTGAAAACTGTGCATCAGTCGCTGCGTCCTGTGATAATAGAGCTATTTTCTCCCGCATTACCTTTTGCGTAATCGTCCGACTGATAGAAAATTTTTCAGACAAACTTTCCAGCTTCGCGTCTCGCGCTCTGATAGCAATCGGATAAAGACTGTAAGCCAAAATTTTTCCGTCCGAAGTTTCATCTGCCAGCAGTGCAACCACTCTCTCCGCCGGCGTTCCGCGAAATACCAAATCCGTCGCTTTAACAAATATTTCTTTTAAGTCAAAAACCGTGCCAAGCGACTTGCTCATCTCGTAAAGCAAATCTAAAACTTTTGCCTTACGCCGTAGTTCCTTGATTTCGGCAGGCGTAGCTACTGCATTTTCGACTGAGAGATTCGAGCGATGTCCAATAATTTCATTGGCGGAAATCAAAAGCTGCGTATGCCCGAGCGGTTGATCGTTATAGTTAAGACCAGTTGGAACGCTATTTTTATTTGACGAAAAATCAGCCGCACCGGCAAGATTTTTTTCTTCGCTTCTTTGTATCGGCGGGACGCCTGCGACACCCTTTATCTCAAATTCCAGCTTTGTTTCACCGATTATTACGACGTCGCCTGATTCGAGAACTTTTTCCAATTGCGGTGCTCCGTTTACAAAAACACTGTTGACGCTGCGCTGAATCTGTCCGTTTTCAAAATAACCGTCAATTAATTTGACAACTACCGCTTCGGTGACGATTTGCGCGTGCCGGCGCGAAACGCGGCGGTCATTAAGAACAATATCATTGTCTTTGGCTCTGCCGACGCTGTAATTCGTGTGGGGAATCAAATTTACTCGCCAGGTTTTTCCAGTCGGTTCGGTAATTTTAAGAGTTTCGTTCACGATTTTTTGTTTATTGTAAATGGTAAATTGTAAATGGTAAATTGATAACGATTTTATTTTTCATCCGGCATTTTCTATTACCAAATGATTTATTTTGACAACAATGCGACAACGCCTATCGCGCCCGAAGTTTTCGAGTCGATGAACCCATTTTTAACGGAGTTTTATGGTAATCCTTCATCTGCCTATAATTTCGGACGTGATTTGCAAAAGGCAATCGAGAAAGCGCGCGAAGAAGTCGCCGCGCTTCTCGGCGCAAAAGATTCACAGGAAATAGTTTTCACTTCCGGCGGGACGGAAAGCGACAACTGGGCGATTTTGGGAGCGCTCGAAGCTAATCCAAATAAAAAACATATTGTCACCACGCGCGTTGAACACGAAGCCGTTCGTAAAGTTTGCGAAAAATTAGAGAGCAGAGGTTTTGAAGTAACTTGGCTCGATGTTAATGAAGAAGGTTTTTTGGATTTGGAGAGGCTAAAAAAATCTCTGCGCGCTGATACGGCAATAGTTTCCGTAATGCTTGCCAATAACGAAACCGGAATTTTATTTCCCGTCGAAGAAATCGCCTCTGTTGTCAAAGAAAATTCCGATGCGCTTTTTCATGTTGACGGCGTCAACGCGGCGGGCAAAATTTCCATAAATTTGAAGGACGCTTCGATTGATTTGTTCAGCGTTTCGGGTCATAAATTTCACGCTCCGAAAGGCGTCGGGGCGCTTTATGTCCGACAAGATGTTGAAATTTCTCCGCTTTATATTGGCGGCGGACAGGAAAACGGAAGACGCGCTGGAACCGAGGCGGTTCATCAAACGGTTGCGCTCGGAGCGGCGGCAAATTTCGTCGGAGATTTATCGGCGATGGAAGCGGTAAAAAAATTGCGCAACAAACTCGAAGACGAAATTTTGAACAAAATTCCAAATTCTCGGTTAAACGGCACAAGTGATAAAACAAACCGCCTTCCGAACACATCGAGCATTTCCTTTGAAAACATCAACGGCGAAGCAATTTTAGCAAAACTGAGCGACGCGGGCATTTATGTGTCAACCGGGTCGGCGTGTAACGCACAGATGCACACGGCTTCTACCGTTTTACAAGCAATGGACATTCCTTATTCACATGCGATGGGCGCAATTCGTTTTTCGCTCGGCAGATATAATACTGAAAAAGAAGTTGATTTTGTTCTCGAAATGCTGCCTCAAATTATAGAAGAATTATCCGGTATGTTGCCGCATCAATAATTCTGAACATTTGCCAGTAGATAAATCTTAGAACTCGCTGTTTATGCCTTACCCTTTGGTCATTGTGCTTAATTTGCATCCAAATCCTACACACGAGCGAATAAAATATCAATAAAGGTAAAATGCATTCTGGATTGAAAATTTACGGTAATAAAGATAAAAAACTAAGGGTCAAGACTAGATAAAACTATCACAGTTTTCCTCCTTATTGAAAAAAAATGTCGCAAAATGGGCAGTTAAAGCGAAGC
>JALZOH010000163.1 GCA_030857305.1 Acidobacteriota bacterium | reverse complement strand
ATTTCAGCGACGACAAAAGAAATGTTTTCGTCAAGGTAAGTCTTGATAAACATTACATATCTCTGACAAGCGGATGCATCATCTCGCGCGGAAAGCGGTTTCTAAGAATGTATTCGTTGATTTCCGCTTGATTATCGCTGTAATAACTTAATGTCTCAAAAATTTGGGCTAAAGTCAGATGCGGAAGATGACTCGGAATTTCTTCCGGCGCGTAGCCTAAACGCCAAAGTTCGACGATTGCCCGCACGGAAGTTCGCGTACCTTTGATAATCGGCTCGCCGCTTAAAATTTCTTCATCAGTTGTAATGTAACGGTATTGAACTGCTATTTCCATAGATTAAATTTTAACAAAAGTTAGCCACGAATTACACGAATAAAATCAAAAAATAATTCGTGCTATTCGTGGCTAATATTTTACTCGGCAGGCAAAATCACGCCGCGACATTCGCCGAAGCCGATACGCCGGAAGCCTTCGCGCTCGCAAAAGCCTTTCATAATCACTTCGTCGCCGTCTTCAAGAAATCTGCGTTCTTCGCCGTTCGGTAGTTGAATCGGTTCTGTGCCGCGCCAAGTGAGTTCCAGCAAACAGCCGCGTGCATCTTTTGAATCGCCCGAAACAGTTCCGGTGGCGATTAAATCGCCGGTTTGCAGATTGCAGCCATTTGAAGCGTGATGTGTCAGCATTTGCCCGATTGTCCAATATAAATCTTTCATATTTGAACGAGAGAGCAGAAACGGTTCGGCGTTTTCGTCGCGCATTTTTTGCGTTTGCAGATAAACTTCAAGTTTGATGTCAAAGCCGCCGTTCTTCTCGTTCGCGTCCGACGACAAATAATCCAGAGGCTTCGGGTCATTTTCATCCCGCACAAAAGCGTTTGTGCGAAACGGCGCGAGCGCTTCCATCGTAACGACAAACGGCGAAACGCTGGTCGCAAAACTTTTCGCCAAAAAGGGACCGAGCGGTTGGTATTCCCACGCCTGAATGTCCCGTGCCGACCAATCATTAACCAGACAAAGCCCAAAAATATGTTCTTCCGCCTCTTCGATCGAAATAGTTTCACCGAGTTCGTTGCCTTTACCGACAAAAAATCCGATTTCCATTTCGTAATCGAGATTTTTGCACGGAACATAAACGGGCGGCGCGTCGGCATCCGTTCGGTTTTGACCTTTCGGGCGCGTTATCTCCGTTCCCGAAACAACGATGCTTGAGGCGCGTCCGTGATAACCGATGGGAATGTATTTATAATTCGGCAACAGCGGATTATCGGGTCGAAACATCGCGCCGACATTCGTGGCGTGAAAGATTGAGCAGTAAAAGTCGGTGTAATCACCAATGTGCGCGGGCAGGTAAAATTCGACTTCATTCATCGGAAATAAATTTCGTCCAACATCTTTTTGAGTTTTTTCATCGGCATCGATGGATAAGATTTCCATCAAACGGCGGCGGAAAGCGCTCTGGAGATTGGCGTTTTTTTTCATCACCGAGTGGTCAAGACAATAACTGTTTGCGGTGACGGCGATACTAAAAGATTCATCGTCGAACAGACAGCTTTCGTAGCACGAATAAACGTCTAAAACAGAATCGCCGATGGCAATGCCGATTCTGATGTTTTCATACGTGCAGGCGCGCGTAAAAACGCAGAACGGCAGATTTTGAATCGGAAAATCCGTATCCGGCGCGTTGGCTGATTCTACCCAGCTTTTTAAGTTCGGGTCGTGTGTGTCATTGATTTCGTATGCCATAAATAAAATGTTTTAGCTCCGTTTTGAGTGTTGTGGGTAATCGAGCAAAAATACGTTGAAATATGTCAGTAGCCCTCCCTCACGGTCGGGCTACTGACACACGCCTTCGTTTTAGTTAAATATAATTTTGCTCAATTACTTATTCGTTTATATACTTAATTGAAAGATTTTATTACAAAATACCAATTTCCTTTAAATCTGCAATTGGTTCTTCAAACGAGCAGGAGCCAAATGAAACGATACTTTGTTTACGTAAAAATTTCAGTTGCGCAGTGCCGATAAAATATTCCTGCCGCCATAAAATCCCGTCTGCTTGAAAAGTGAAGTTCTCCGCCTGTTCGTCGTCGAGAAGCTCTTTAATTAAACTCTCTTGACAACCTTGCTGCAAAAAACCTGCCGCCAGAAAAAAATTTAAAAATCCGTTCATCGTTCCGATCAGCGCGTCTTTTTCATAAGTCAGAGGCTTTACGCAGCGGAGCGGATGATGAAGTCCGGCGGTCGCCTTAAACGGAACATTTGCCGCCAGACAAGTTTGCATAAAACGGATAATTTGTTCGTTTTTCGGAAAAGAATCTGCCGTTACGCCGCCGGTGCGAATCTTGGCGCGCTGCCCGTGAATCGCCAATGCCTGAATTAAATCGGCTAAATTTTCGTTGAGCGGAAGTTCAAAATAGACCGCAAAATTTTTCGGAACAGCTTGCGCGATTTCTTCAATCATTCCGCTTGTGTCAGCCTTTACTTCGATTGAATCGCAAACGACAGATGGCGCATTTGCTCGGTTGAAATCTTCGATTTTGCGAATGGTGTGAGAAATATCATCGCTCGCTAAAACGCTTAATTTCCAAACATTCAATTTGCTTTCGGGCAGGAAAGAGCGCGCGTTGTCCAAAAATTCGTCAAGCCGCGCCACCGGAATAACAAAACGCCCGAGCATCCAATTGTAATTGCTGCTTTTGTAGTTCGCATAATTGCTGATAGCGTCAGACATTGAAAGCATAGCAGGCGGAAAAAGTCCGGCATAATCAACAATCCCGAAGAGCAGAGCGCGAACTGATTCACTAAAATTTGTGTTTGTCATCCGGCTTTTTATTTTACGATAAATGCCCGAATCCGCGTAATCTGCAAATCTTAAAAAGGTGATTTAACCGTATCCGAAATTAGCAGCGGGAAAATTTTTCTTGTTTTTACGAAAGATTCGAGTTATCTTGAGGACGTAAATTGTAAAATTTAGTCGTATCATTAACGAATGCGTGTTTTAGGTATTGACCCGGGAAGTGAAACTCTCGGTTGGGGCGTTATCGAAGGCAGCGGTTTGAAATATTCGCCGGTTGATTTCGGCACGGTAAAATCAAGTCCGCGCGATGCGTTTTCTAAACGTCTTTTGAAAATCAGCAATGGAATCGAAGCGGTTATCGCCAAATTTCAACCCACTGTTTTGTCGGTTGAAGAAGCGTTTTATGCAAATAACGTGAAGGTTGCGCTCAAGCTCGGACAAGTGCGCGGCGTCGTTCTGCTGGCGGGTGAAAAATCGGGTTTGCAAATCGCCGAATACAGCCCGCGCCTGATAAAACAAACGGTTGTCGGTTACGGAAATGCGCAAAAACATCAAGTTCAAGAAATGGTGCGCCTTTTGTTAAAACTCGAAACCGTGCCTGAGCCGCACGACGCGGCAGACGCGCTGGCGATTGCGATTTGTTATTTTCACCACGCCGGCGTGCAGGACAGAATTCGAAATGCACAGCTTAAAATTAAAAATTGAATTGACGTTCAGGCAGAAACCTCTCCGTTACTAATTTGTAATTTTGAATTTAATATTCAAACAGAAGGAGAACAATATGAAGCGTTCCCTATTTTTTATTTTTCTACTCACTTTTGTTGTTTTCGTTATAACCGCTCGAGCTCAAAAGCGGCGTGTTCCGACGAAAAGTATTAAAAAGCCCGTCGCCATTGCTCAACAAACACGCGAGACTTCAAACACGGCTATCGTCATTGATGAAAGATTAGGCGTTTTACGCTTCGAGCCGAGCCTTTTTTCTAAATCTTTTTTAAGAATGCAAAACGGCAGAAGAATTTCGATTTTGAGTTCAAAAGAATCCGACGGCGTAACGTTCTACCGGGTTTCCGCTCCGCCTAATAATTTTGGATGGGTGCAGGCGGAAGCCGTTGCCGGAAGATTTCGGCGCGGCGACGATGCGCGTCTGGCGAAGCTTATCCAAGCTTCAGAAGGTTTTGAACAGATAGAACGCGCGCAGATTTTTTTTGAAACTTTCGCCGATTCTTCTCTCCGCCCCGCAATTCTTCTTCTGCTTGGCGATATAATGGAAGAAATGGCTTTGAAAATTTCCGGCGATGCCACAAGAAGGCTTGACCGCCGAGAAATGGCGGCTTCCGGCGCGCCTCTGCACAGCTTTTATCTGAATTTTGTCGCGCTCGACCGCTACCGGAAAATCAACATCAATTTTCTTTTTAATTCAAACACCCGACTTCTCCATTACGACGGCGCGAGTTGGCGCGAAATTACCCGTAAATTCCCCAATTCTTCCGAAGCCACTGAAGCCCAGAAAAGACTCGTTTCGTTGAAAGAAAAAATGGAAAGAATGAAATAAGTAAAAAGGTTTTCATATGAAAGAGTAGAGAGTGAGAAAAGTTTGAATCACAATTATCTTTCTTTACCTTTTGCCTTTTTACTTAATCGGTCGGCACGTGTCCGGCGGCAATCAAGCGGTCGACATCACGCTCAATCGAAAGAATAGCGATGTCAGCGGGTGCGCCCTGCAAAATCTGGTTGGTCACGGTTTCCGAACCGGCAAACGACGAATTGAAATGAACTTCTTCACCGTGCTCCGCTTTCCATTTAGCGGCAAATGCCGGATAAATCTCCTTTTCCAGCGCTTCTTTCATAATCGAAAACCCATAGACGGTAATGACCCGCCCGCCTTTATTGTTTTGACCGCCGGGCATACAGCTGTTGACAAATATCAGCGAACAGATAACAGTTAAAAAGCCTAATCTTTTTAATAGTTTCATCAAATTTCTCCTTCTCTAGAAGCGTACTCTTAGACCAGTCCCGATCACATTTAAGTTTCCCGGACGGGAAAAGCTGTCGTTCTGCCGCATATAATAAATATCGAGCGACAATTGTTTGAACAGTGGGCGCGTTACTCCGACGCTGAACCGATTGCGCGAAAATTTTTTGAGAATCGAATCGTAAAAAACTTCTTCGGTAACGAACAATTTTGCTTTTGAAATAAAATTTTTCGGAAGATCTTTTTCAAACGTCAGCGAGGGACGATAACGCCACGAATTGCGCCCGCTCCGGTAACGACGCTCAAACGCGCTACGGTGCGAGAGACCAAATTTTTTGAACGGAAATCGGTATCCGACGCGCAAGTTCAAGCGATGTTCAATTCCGAATTCCCCTCTTGCGTTTCGCGCCTTGATATTCCAGTAAAGCGGTTGAAAAGACCAGGATTTGTTTAACTTGTAAATGAATCCAACGGCGAACCGGCGGTCGTTCAGGCGCGTAACATTTTTACCGAAGCGCCCCGCTATTGCCGCGTAAAAATCAAATTCTTTCGTCACTGGAACAATCATCTGAAGATCGTTCCACGATTGAATATCTTCGTCATCTACCGTTTGAACGTTTTGTCCGGAGGCGAAAAATACGCCCAAGCTGACATAAATCATCGTAAAAAAGATTTTTTTTGTTATTTTTCTCATCGTTTGTTTTACTCTTATTATTCTCGCAAGGGACAAAAAGATTTTCAGCTGCCAAGCGGTTTTGAAAAAATTCTCCGCAAGATACAAAAAAGGCGTAAAGCACACGCTTCACACCTTTCGATAAGAAATTTATCCGTGTCCTTCTTTGTAACGTTTACGAGGTTAGCTGTCGGGCTGGAAGCAAAGAAGTCTTCTGCGTAAAGTTACGCTACGCCCCTGTTTCGCTTTGTAAAAGCGAAACTTTGGTTTCCCCGTGCCGGTTAAATTTAATTAACCGACTTCAACGACTTAAATTGTTTGAAGAGTTTATAATAATGACACCGAAAAAATCAAGACATTTTTTATTTATTTTGCGGTTGAAGTAAATCCAGCACTTTTTTTTGCCGAAAATCAAAAATATAATCAAGCTCGCGCCGGACAAACCAATGCGCTAAATCTCCGAAAGGTTCAAACGGCAGACGATACTTGACTTC
>JALZOH010000162.1 GCA_030857305.1 Acidobacteriota bacterium | reverse complement strand
CCTGTCCAGAAAAACATCGATTTCAAAAACCGTCCGTAGATTCTTTACCGTTAAAACTTCTTCGGGTTTGCCCTTAGAGACAACTTCGCCCCGTTTCAAAAGTAAGATTTCATCGGCAAATTCCGAAGCTAAATTCAAATCGTGCGTGATGATTGCAGCTGCACCAGAGTTTCGGCATCTTTCACGGACAAGGCGAAACATCATCATCTGGTGGGCTAAATCGAGGTTCGCCGTCGGTTCGTCGAGCAGTAAAATTTGCGCTTCGGTTGCCAAAGCCCTGGCTAAAACTATGCGCTGGCGTTCACCGCCCGACAACTGATTCATCCGACGATTTTCGTAACCTGCCAAATCACAAATTCGCAGAGCGTTTTCGGCAATCTGAAAATCGCTTTCGGTTTCCCAACCAAAAATATTGGTGTGGGCAAAACGTCCCGCCAAAATAAATTCCAAAACTGTGACCGGAAATTTTGTTTCATTTTCCTGCGCGATTACCGCGATTCTCTGAGCAATTTCACGCCTTGAAAAAGAATTGATAACTTTTTCTTCAAGCAAAATTTCGCCGCTCTGAACAGGCAAACTATTATTTAGAGATTTCAACAAAGTCGTTTTCCCGGCGCCGTTTTCGCCGACGATTGCCAGAATTTCCCCCTTTGACAAAGTAAATGAAACGTCTTTGATGACAGCTTTGTCGCCGTAACCGATTGAGATTTCTTTTACTTTTAACATAAAGTTTTGCTGCTGTGTTGACGCAAACATAGAGAAAATAATCAAGCTAAAAATCTTAAAAATGTCTGACTCCGGCTGTTTTAATCGGTGGTTTCATTTTCTCTTCTCTAACAACTCGGTATTCCCTGTGGCTAATTTTTTCTGAGCAAATAAATAAACATTGGCGCGCCGATTAGAGCCGTTATCGCTCCGACCGGTAATTCACGCGGCGCAATCGCCGTTCGCGCAATCGTATCCGCCAAAACAACAAAAATCGCTCCTACAATTGCTGAAAACGGAATGACAAAACGGTTGTCGCTGCCGATTGAAAGCCGTACGAGATGCGGCACAATCAAGCCGACGTAACCGACCGAACCGCTCGCCGCAACCGATATTCCGACAAGTGCGCTGGCTGTTCCGAAAACAACCAGACGTGTTTTTTTCGTCTCGACTCCGAAATCAAAAGCGTCGCGCTCGCCAATCATCATCAAATTCAACGCCCGCGCCTGTGAGCTTAAAACGATTGTGCCGCAGATGCTGAAAATTAATGTCAGATAAAATCCGTTAAGCGTCGCTTGCGACAAATCACCGAGAAGCCAAAACGTAAAACTTCTCAACTTCGCCGCGTCCAAAAGACCGGTCAGCAAAACAATAATTGACGAAAGAAATGTCGTCACAATCACGCCCGACAAAACGAGTCTTTCAACGTTCATTCCGGCGCGGCTTTGCGCCATTTGATAAACCGCAAGCGTTGCCAGACCCGCGCCGATAATCGCCAATACGGGGCGCGCCCACTCAAATTGTCCGAAAAACACAAAAGCGAGCATTGTGCCGAGCGCCGCGCCGTTTGAAACGCCTAAAAGATAAGGTTCCGCCAGAGGATTCCTAAGCAGTGATTGCAGACTGGCGCCCGCCAGCGCGAGACTTGCGCCGACACACGCGCCGAGCAAAATACGCGGCAAGCGAATACCGTATAAAATTGCTCGCTGCTGTTCATTTAAGTCAAAGAACGAAAGCTTTTCACTCCCGAGCCACGCCGCAATCAAAAGCGTAAATATAAGCAAGAAAATCAGTAAACCGCCGAGACGCCGAGAGGCAGAGAATTTAATTGATTTTCTTTTCTTGTCCGTATTCATCAGTCTTCATTTGTTTTATCGGCGGTCAAATTCTCTTTTCTCGACATGTTAAAAATGCCTATTCACTCAAAAACTTTCAGGATGCAAAACTTTGGCAATCTGCTCTAAGCCGTCAACTATTCTTGGTCCGGGACGCGACAGCAAATCGGCGTTTATCTTAAAAACCTTGCCGTTTTTTACTGCCGGGGAATTTTTAAAAACGGCGTTCGGCTCCCGATTATCTTCGCTGTCCGACAAAATTATCGCTTCCGGCTGGTAAGCCAAAGCCGTTTCCAGGCTAATTTTTGGATAAGCGGTGGCAACAACTTCGGTCACTGAAACGCCGCCTGCCCGCCGAATCAAATCGGTTAGGAACGACTCTTTTCCGATTGTATAAAGCGATTCATTGGAAATTTGCAAAAAAACTTTCGTGTTTTTTCCGGTGTTTGTGCGACTTTCAACACTGGCGACACGTCTTTTTAATTCGTTGACAACTTCGTTCGCTTTATCGTCTGAACCAAAAATTTTACCGATTTGGTAAATGGATTGATAAATATCTTCGAGGCTGTTTGGATTTGTCACGAAATAAGCAATCTGCTGCCGATCAAGAATTTTCGTAAAATTTTCAATTTGTGAAGCGGTTGAAACAAGTACGATTTGCGGCTTTAACGCAACAATATTTTCGATATTCGGATTCAAGGTATCGCCGATTTTCTGAATTCTCCGGGCTTCAAACGGATAATCGCAAAAACTCGTCACGCCGATTAATCTGTCGCCACTGCCCACCGCAAAAGCAATTTCGGTTAAATTAGGCGCTAGCGAAACGGCACGCTCTACCTTTGCCGGAAGCTGAACGCTTCGACCTAAGTCATCGGTTACCTCGCGGGTCGCTGAATGATTTACAACAGAAGAATTTTCGTTTTTACAATTCGCAATGAAAATTACGGAAATTAGGAGTAGAAAACAGAGAAATTTATACAACAATTGATTTCCAGACAGAAAATTTTTCTGCTTTAAAGGCAACTTCGAAATGTATGTTTTTTTACTTTTTTTCTCTAAAATTTCCAAAATAAAAAGTCCTGCCTTTCTAAATCTTTTCACACGGACGAAAAGCAAGAATAAGCAAAACTTTCTACTTCAAAAAGGAGAATATAGAAACAATACCTAACCAGCCAAACGTCTTTACGCGAGACGTATTTCGGCTAAAAAACTTTGATCAAGGTTCCCTGACTTTCTCTTCAGTTAACAATTAACTGTCCAGTTACAGTGGCGCGACCGTGCGGGATTTTCACCCGACTTTCCCTCTTGGACACTTCTGGAGTGAAGTGACTTTCAAAAGCATTTTAGTCTGAAAAGAACAACTAACAACCCGCTTTAGCAAAAAAATTGTAGATCTCAATAAACGCTGGGTGAAAGGCAAATTATCACGCTTCGGCGGCAAATGTCAAAAACAAACGGCTTCCCATAAATTGTCCTTGAATTAAACGCGTGATTACGGCTATTCTGAAAAGCAAGACAAAACCGAAGAAAATGTTCCCAATAAATTTATGGACAATAACGAAAACGTAGTGGCAGTGATTTTGGGCGGCGGAGCAGGCACGAGACTTTTCCCTCTGACGAAAGAACGTGCGAAACCGGCAGTGCCGCTCGGCGGAAAATATCGTTTGGTTGATGTGCCAATTTCCAATTGCATCAATTCCAGCGTTACCCAGATTTTTATTTTAACGCAGTATAATTCCGCGTCGCTCAACCGTCATATTTCGCGCACTTACCGTTTTTCCAGTTTTTCAACCGGTTTTGTTGAAGTTCTCGCCGCTGAACAAACAAAAGAACATCCCGATTGGTTTCAAGGCACGGCTGACGCAGTCCGTCAGATGCTTCCGCACATCCGCGATTGGCGCGTCGATACGGTTTTGATTCTTGCGGGCGATCATCTCTACCGGATGGATTATCAAAAATTTCTAGCCAGGCATTATCAAACAAAAGCCGATGTTACGATCTCAGTTATTCCTTCGCGACGCGAAGATGCGGAAGGTTTCGGCTTGCTAAAAACTGACGAAAGCGGGCGCATTATCGAATTTAAGGAAAAGCCGAAAGGCGACGCGCTTGAAGCGATGCGGGTTGACACTACTCGTTTTGGTTTGACAGCGGAAGAATCAATTGAGCGTCCGTTTCTGGCTTCGATGGGAATTTATGTTTTTAATTACAAGAGCCTCGTTAAATTGCTCGGCGAAGACGAAACGCACATTGATTTTGGCGGCGAACTGATTCCTTCGGCAATAAAAAAATTAAACGTGCAGGCACATATTTTTAAGGATTACTGGGAAGACATCGGAACGATTCGCTCTTTTTTTCAAGCCAATCTCGATTTGGCATCACCGCTTCCAAAATTTAATTTTTTCAATACCGAATCGCCGATTTATACGCGCAGCCGATACTTGCCGCCGTCGAAAATGCACGACTGCGATATAAATAACACGATGGTCAGCGAAGGCTGCATTATGCAGGGAGTTTATGCACGGAATTCGATAATCGGTTTGCGAAGCCGCATTGATAAAGGCGTCCGAATCGAAAACTCGATTTTGATGGGCTCTGATTATTTTGAATCTTTTGAAGATATCAGCAAAAATTCCAACCACACGATTCCGCATCTTGGTATTGGTGAAAACTCGGTAATGCGTCGTGCGATTATCGACAAGAACGCTCGTATCGGCAGAAATGTACAGCTTGTCAATAAAGAAGCGGTTGAAACAAAAGACGATGCGGAAGGCAATTATTTTATTCGCGAAGGAATTATTATCGTTCCAAAAAATGCTGTCGTTAAGGACAATACGGTTGTTTGAGAAAACGCATCTATTTGAAAAATGTTGTTTTTAATCGTTAGATGTTAAAATTTATTTCACTTTCTTTATCAATACTCGATCGCCAGCTTTGACATTCAAAATCTTTTTCGCCGAATCCTTAAATGCTGCGATTTCTAAAAAACCTGCGCTTCCTAAAATCATAAACAACTCACCCTTTCCGGCTTGCGCGAAAAATTCTAAATACTTTTCAATAATTATTTCTTTGATTTCAAGCACAAATCGTTCGGGCAAGTCATTTTTTGTCAGGTTCGTAATTAAATTGCCGAAATTATCCGCGTAAATTATTTCAGCTTCCGTTTCATTTTCAGAAATTTTTCGGGGCTTATCTGTTTTGAAACGAACGAAATCCGTAATTTCCCGCCCAAGTTTATCTGTCTCAACACCTTTTGAAAGATGCGCAGCGACAGGAGCAAAAACATCGCGTCCGTGAAAAGTTCGGCTGATATTTTGGTTGAAATACTTTTTGTCGGTTAGTTCAAAAACGTGATAATCCTTTTCTTCTTCAAAGACAAAACTCAATAATCCGTTGTCGGGCGCAACAAAAAAGTATTTATTAGTTTCGACTAAAATTGCACGTCTCCTTGAACCGACTCCAGGATCCACTACTGCGACAAAAATTGTTTTCGGCGGAAAATCTGTGTAGCAAGCCCGCAGCGTAAAACTTGCCGATTTCGCGTCCTGCGGCGAAATTTCGTGCGTTACGTCAACAACTATCGCTCGCGGATTAACCGACAAAATCGCGCCTTTCATCGCGGCGACAAAATAATCGCGCGTGCCGAAATCAGTTATAAGAGCAATTACCACTAATAAAAAAGCTCCACGAAATTCTGTGCAAAATCTCAAAGGAGAATAAAAGAATTTGCCCGGAATTTCGTGGATTTAAATTGGCACGAATTGCGGCGTTTGTTTTGTGCCAAAAAACCTGTTCAGTTACAAATTTCAAATGACGAATTACCGTATCGAGCGACACACGAATTCGTATTTGTTAATCTGCAATCAATTACCTAATTTGTGTTTCGTAAGATGTTTTGATACGGAGCTGCTGGTTTTTATTGAGTTTGATGTGTTTGCCGCGCTCAACAACTACCGCACCGACCCCGAAAGCAGCGCCCACGCCCGCGCCGACTGCCGCGCCGACCGGACCGCCGGCAATCGCTCCGATAACGATACCCGTCCCGGTGGCGGCGCCGACTTTAGCAGAATCGCCCTTGACCGAGCTTTTGCCTTCAACTGTTCCTTCCGGATCGACACGCTTAAC
>JALZOH010000161.1 GCA_030857305.1 Acidobacteriota bacterium | reverse complement strand
CGTCGCGCTCGGCGACGAGCTTGAATTGTTCGTTTTTTGGTTGCGGTCAACCGCAATGCGCGAAGGCGGGGCGAAAAAACCGAAACCGAAAGCCCAACTTATAAAGACAACAAATATCCCGAAACCCGCGCCGAAAACGACCAAGAATAAAAGCGATTTGCGGCGTTTGGCGCGTCGTAAGTTTTTGGCTTCGCGCTCCTCTGCGCCGCTGCCGGGCGCGGCATCGTTTTCGTCCAAAATAATTTCATCGGTCGTTTCGTCCGCGCCTCCGAAGTCATCGAAATCATTCGCGCCCGACGTTTCTTTTTCGGCGAGAAATTCGTTTCTCGCCGCGAGTTCCGATTCTTCCACGTCGAGCGCGGGCGGGACGATGACGGGAACGCTTTCCAGTTTGCGATTCATCTTTAACGATTCTCCTTATTATCAAGTTGATTTGCGGTCGAAGCGACGACCGGCGCGTCGGCGGCGCGGTCGTGCGCGGCGGAGACGAGCAATTTTTGATTCGCGCCCAACACCGGATTTTCATAAACGACGGCGTAATAAACGATTGCTCCAGCGGGAATCGC
This sequence comes from Acidobacteriota bacterium, assembly GCA_030857305.1. GTDB lineage: Bacteria > Acidobacteriota > Blastocatellia > Pyrinomonadales > Pyrinomonadaceae. The sequence goes on along the minus strand of JALZOH010000161.1, from coordinate 5,399 downwards.
GCCCGCGAGAGCAGTCGTTTCCGTGTATTTTCTCGTCAACCGTTCAAGCTGCAAACTGTTTCCCGATTTATCAACGGTTTGAATTTGCAGTTCCGGCATTTCGTCGAGCAGCCGCAGAGCGTCGGTCGTTTCATTTTTCACCGCGACGATTAATAGCCTTTGAAAATCGTCAATCTCGACGACTTTTGCGGTTGAAAGACTCAAGCCTTTCGTCGCGGGCGACCAGACGGTAAATTTTTCCTTCGGCGATTTGATAGCTTCCGCCAGCTTCTTGTTGACGACACGCGACAACTGCGTTCCGGTTTTCATTTTGCGTTTCGAGGAATCGGATTCGGTTTTGCCGGAACCGCCGACGGCGATTTCAACGACCGATACGGGCGAAACATTTCCGGTATTGTCAGAAACAATCGAGTCAGATTCTTTTGAAAGATTGGCAGTCATTAGGCTTGAAACGGCGCGGGTTGGTTTGACCTGTTTGGGCGCGACTTCATCGCCGAGATTAACTTTTAGCCCGGCGGCGCGGCGGGCAGCGACGACCTCGGCGAGATTGTAATTCAAAACGCAGCGATGCGCGTTCTGCCTAATATCCGGCGCGGGAACGATTTCCAGCACGATGACCAGACCGGATTTCATCTGCATCGTTATCGTTACCGACAACTCCTTTTGCCCGGCGACCGAAGTCGGCAGAAAACCTTCGCCCGGATAAAGCGTAACCGAACGGTCGGTTTCTTTCGTCGGAGATTGAAAAATGGTCACGAGTTTCGGGTTTCCCTCGTGGATATAATAAATCTGGTCAATCGAGGGGAACTCGACGACCGAAGTAGCATTTTGCGCCAGTCCAAGGCGGATAACGGTCGGCTGCTTTGGATTGACCGAAACGCTCGCCTCACCCGACAAGTAATCGGCTTCGACGCGATTGACGAGCGTGACGGCATTGGCGGTTTTATCGCTTGTCGAAATTACAACCTTCGGCTGCACTTGGCTAACTTTGGTTTTTGTCCGCCGTTTGGAATTGTTTTGTTGCGCCGAAATGTTACCGGCGAAGAAAAGAACACAAAAAGCGGACAGGCTCAGGCAAAAAGTTTTCGCTACAGCGCGTCGCCCGCAGAAATTTCTCTTAAAAATTGAATTTGTTTTCATCATTTTTTATTTTCGGAAACGGTCGTGTTCGTGAAATAGCGCCGTTTTTTTGGAATTTTCTAAATCTTCAGAAAGGCTAATATGCGAGAGTTATGCCAGAAGATTATTTGCTTGATAATCAAGCGGTTGACGATGTTTTGATAAAACAAGAACTACTTTCATCAAACTATTCCTGTTTCGTTTGTTTCTCTTATTGCGTTTGTTGCGTTTGTGATAAAATGATTTTGATTATTCAAATCGGGAGCGGAAAGATAATGCAATTAACCAAAAAAGACGTATCCTTGGCGCAGCAAGCAGTTCTTGCGCTCGACGCGCGGCTTCTCAAATCCTTGACCCGGAACCAGGCGCGGCTCGTTCTGGACGCTGAGGCGAAATCTGAAATCGCTTTGCCGCCGCAAGCCATCAAAGTTTTAGCCGAGGTCTTGGGTCATCTGGCGGCGGGCAGAGATGTTACCGTCGAGGCTTATCCTGTCGAAATGACGACGCAACAAGTTGCCGACTACTTGCGCGTTTCGCGTCCGTTTTTAATTGATTTGCTCGATAAAGGCAAAATTCCACACCGTAAAGTCGGCTCGCACCGGCGTATTTTGTTTGAAGACGTTGCCGAATACAAACGCGGCATTGATGAAAAACGGCTCGAAACTCTCGAACAACTGGCGGCGCAGGCTCAAGACTTGAAGATGGGATACGACCGATGAATGACATTACTGCCGTTCTCGACTCGTGCGTTTTGTATCCGGCACCGCTTCGTGATTTTCTGATGCATCTCGCGCTTCTCGATTTGTTTCGCGCCCGTTGGACCGAGGAAATTCACGAAGAATGGATACGAAACGTGCTGAAAAGTCGTCCCGATTTAACGATTGAACAACTGACGCGAACAAAAGAGTTGATGAACACTCACACCCGCGATTCAGTCGTTGCGGGTTATGAAAATTTAAGCTCATCAATCGTTTTGCCGGATGCGGGAGACCGCCACGTTTTAGCGGCGGCGATTCACGCTGAAGCCGAGTTTATCGTGACGTTCAACTTGCGAGATTTTCCGGCGACCGTACTCGCGCCCGCCGGAGTCGAAGCGATTCACCCGGACGCTTTTTTAGAATTGCTGCTCGAACGAGATGCCGAAAAGGTTCTGCTGGCGGCGGAAAGACAACGGCAAAGCCTCAAAAATCCGCCGAAATCGCCGGACGAATTTTACCAGACGCTCGAAATGCAGGGCTTAAACGAAACTGTCAAGATTTTGCGCTTGATGTTTGAGGAAAAACAGTAAAAATATCAAAGTCTGTAAAAATCAAAGCCGGTCGCAAAATCTCGCGCGACCGGCTTTGATTTTTTTATAATTAAAACGAGAGTAACTATTGTTTGTCTGCATTTGTTTCAGATCTGTTTTGACTAACCGCGACGGAAAGGTTGTCGCCCGCAGTGCGCTCGTCGGAAAGCAGCACGAGCGGAGATTTTTTCGTGCCGTCAACAGATTCGGCGCGGTATTTCAAAACGTAAAATCCGGTGCGATAATTGTTATCGTTTCGCGCCGGCGCGGTCGGCGAATCCATCAGCAGAAATTTGACTTTGATTTGCGTTTCCTCTTCCACCGTTCCTGCGCCGTCCTTACCCACGCGCCGCACGATTCTTTTACCGAGAGCGCGGACGATATACGGGTCGCGCTCGTCGAAGGTAACGTCCTGCAATTCCCAGCTCGAATTGACGCTTTCCGCTTTTTCCTGCGCGAGCAGTTTTTCGTTATTGAAAAGCTGCGCTTGCTGGAGCGATAAATTCGGCTCCATCATCTTGAGCAGACGGTTGACGTTTGCCGGGCGCGTCGCGCCGCTGACTTCATACAGACAGCGCAAAAATTCCGCGATTAGTGCCTTTTTGTCGCGGTTCGTCGGGTTGTCCGGCGATAATTGAACTGCTTCCGTCTGCCCGTAATCTTTGTTGTTAATCAAGAGCGTGCGCCCGCTCGTTTTGTCAACGACGATTAAATCCGCTTTTCGCAAGGCGAGATAAAAATTCAAGCCCGTGCTTAAAAAAAGCAAAACCACGAGGATAAAAAGAGCGCGTAAAAGGTGCGAAATAGTTAAAACGTCTTCCGGGTCGCGCTCGAAGGACGCGAAAGCGTCAGGCGAAAACTCTTGATTGCTCTCGCCGGAAAATTTTTCGGTTTGTTTGTGTTTATCGAATGACATATAGAAACCTCAAAAAATACAAGAATCTTTTTTGCTTTTTGGCGCAGAATTTTTAGTGAATTTGCGTCAGCCGTTTTCCGAACGGAGAAACTTTCAACGACATAATTTCAGCAAATGCCGACTCAAGGGTAATTTCAGGCAAAAGGAGAACTTCTTCCAGCATTTGCAGCAAGCGAAACGGGTGCGTGACGCATAAATCCGAGCAAATCTCCATTACATCAATCAGAGTTAGCTCGTCCGGTTTCGCTGTCAACGGCGCAACTGTTTCGTTCGGCAGACTGTTCGTTAATTGTTCCAATATATTCGGTTCTTCCATAAAAATCCTTCTTAATAATTGATTAAAGACGCGAGCGATTCTGCCCGGAGAAATTCGAGAAAAGCACATCGCCGAGAGCGGCAAAGTGCAAGACGAGTGCCACTCAAAAATGAACGGTTTTTAGCTTGAAAAACCTGTTTTGAGCCGTTTTGGGCTTTCAATGAGCTTGACTACCTTTGCAGGCGGTATCTTGAATGACCCACCCCGGTCTAATGATTTGACCACCCGAATCCTTAAGGAAACATAAAAGGTTTGTTTGCAGTGAGATTACAAAATCAGCGAGGAACAAAGGGTGGTATCTTGAATGACCCGGCTCTCCCGTGATTCGCCGAACACAAATCACTTTAAATCACCCGTCGAATTTATCCCAACAAAAAAGCCGGTTAAATCTAACCGGCGAGAATGCGGTGATTGATTTCAAAAAAAAATGAAAGTTTTGAATTATAATGACGACGCAAACTCCGTATTCATTCATCTGAAACCCGATTTTTTGAACCGCCGAAAAAAGTTCCGCGAGCGCGAGAGGTTAATGGCGCGGAAACGCGAAGTTGTTCGCTGACGATCATTTCGCCGCTTTCCGCCATTCGCTCGATTTTACCGTTACGATTTTGAAATCTCGCTCCCGTGCGCGGCTCGTAAAAAACTTCGTTCGATGCCGACGGTGTTTTTTCTGTTTTGTCGTCGCCCTTTGCCGGATTTTCTGAAATTGTTTCGGCGGCAAGACCGGGAACATCTCTTTGAAAATCAGCTTCGTCGCGCCGAGCTAATTTACCCGGCGGAATTCTCGTTTGAGTTTTTTGAGTGCCGGATTGAACGGAAGCGAAAAGGTTTTGGTCGGCTGGTTCGATGTTCGAGAGAGTTGGATTGGCGATTTGAGTTAAAAGCGAGCCGTTAAAGCCGATTTCCGCGTCTCTCAGCCAGACGCGGGCGACCGATTCGGAAACAGCGGATGGATAGACAGACGAAACAATCGTTCCGGGGAACATTTGCCGCTCGCGCAGAATGCGATAAACGACCAGCCCGCGGGCGACGTATCCGATTGTTTCCTGATACGGCGGAACGCCGCCAACCGTTTTAATCCCGCGCCCGTTAATAATTTTACTGCCCGCTCGCGCGGTTTTGCCCGCGAGAAATGCGTCAACCGCGCCTTCACCGGCGTTGTAACCGGCGAGAATCGAATCAATCCGCCCGCCGAAACGCTTTGAAAGAAACCTGACGTAACGCGCCGCCGCGCGGATGGCAGGTTCGGGCTGATACGGATTGAAAAGATTAAAGCGCAAGGCGGTCGCCGGAATAAATTGCATCAAGCCTTCCGCCCCGGCGTAAGACCGAAGCCACGGGCGAAATCTGGTTTCGTTATAAGCAATCGTCCATAAAAGATACGGGTCAACCGCTTCTTCGGCGGCGATGCGCGAGATTGTCGGCTCAAAAAACCGCGCCCTTTCGACGACGGAAAAACGCGAAAACTCCCGTCTGGTTAAAACATTCGTTTGTCCAAAACTCGCAGTTTGAAGCGAGGTGAAAATAACAATCAGAAAAAATGCGTTCGCGCGAAAAGCGAAGCGGCGCAGGCGAAATTTAGTCAAAAATTTGTCTTTCATAATTAATCCCCGAGCGAAATTCGGAATATAACTTTTTGCGAGTTAAGCCAACCGGCTCAAATTCTGAAATGGCAAGGAATATGCCTAAAAATAAAACTTTGCTTTTCAACCGTTTACGGCAAGGCACAAACTTTGCTCTGACCTAAAAACGTCAGCCGA
>JALZOH010000160.1 GCA_030857305.1 Acidobacteriota bacterium | reverse complement strand
AGGTTTCCAAACATAACCGTATTTTTTCGTGTAAATCCATTCGCCGTATTCGCTCAAGTCTTCCGCGCCGTAAATATCGCGGTCATAATATTTGTCGTAATCCGCTTTTTGCAACAATTTGGCAATTACGGCATCGCGCTCCAGTGACCAGATGTCAAATTCATCGGCATAACGCGCGGCATCCGACGTTTCCCACTCGCCTTCATAATCACCGCTAATTTGAATTCGCGCGGTTCTCCCGTTGCGCAGCGTAAAGCCGGAATTTTCCGAATACACACGCGCTTGTCCGTTGTCGGTAACGCTGACGCGAACTTCCGTTTCATTTTTGTCACCGGCATCAACGCGATACATTCCCGCTTTCTGCACAGAAACTGTTGTCTGCGGCGCGTCAATTTCAAAATAGGCGCGGTCTTTGTCAAAGTTCAGCACACGCACACTTAAATTTCCCTGCGGAAGGCTGACGGCGATGCCTTCATCGCGCAGAGTCGTTACTTTTAAGTGAGCGTTACCTGAAAGCCGCAGGTGATTGTAGCTGTTAAATTGAATTTCCACACGGGCGTGTGTGTCGGTAGCGATTTCGTCGCCTTCGACAATCGGCAGATTGTGCGTGACGCGTTCCCAATCTTGACTGTCGGCACGTTTGATTTGCACTTCACCGCGAACAAAACTAATGCGAGCGACTCGCGCCGTAATTTCCGGCGCAGTATCGTCGGAAGTTTGCGCCCGGACGGTTCCCGCACTTGTGATCAAAAAGGGCATCAGGAAAAAAAATGCCCAAAGAATTTTCTTTGTCAAATGCATATATTGTTCTCCTCTATTTGAAAATTTGTCTTTGGGAAGAGTGAACAAATCGAATTTCTTCAACTTTTGCTTGCATTTACAGGCAAAATTTATACCGGGTGATATAAAATTCATCGAAGCAGGTACAATGTTCAAATTCTGTCGGAAGAATACGTGAATTATTAGTAATGCTCCATATACCAAATTGTCGAAAATGAAATTTATTAAATACCAAATGGTATAAGATTGATGAAAAACTCGATTTGCAATGTCTTTCTTTTAATGTTCGAAAAGGAGAAATAAAAGGCACATCTAAAACTTTGTGTCATAATAATCGTTAAAACCTTTTAAGTGCATTTTGCAACTAAAAGTTTTTTTACTTAGAAGTTTGTTATAAAAACTTTTTTAATTATTGTGAGGATTTATAAAAAATGAAAAAATTTACATTCGTCGGTTTTATGATTTTAACGCTCGCCTTTACCGCGTTTGCCCAGAAAACTAAAACCGTAAAAGTTAAAACTACAACCGTCACGGAAATTACTACCATAGCCAATGATAAAGGCGTGCGCGATGCCTTCGATCGGCTTATTGAAGGCATTAAACAAACCGATGCCGCAAAGGTCATGAGTGTTTACCAAAATTCCGACAAGATTCTTTTCTTCAATAATAACGGAACAGCGACAATCAGCTGGGAAACGATGAAGAAAAATCGCGAATCGCTTTATGCAAATATTAAAAACGTGAGTTTGGATGTAACCGGTTTGCGCGTCGAAATGCTCGGCAAAGACTCTGCCTACGTTACCTGTAAATGGAAACAACAACAGGAATACAATGGAAAACTCGAATCGGCTTCGGGAAGAATGACGCTCGTTTTTCGGCTTATTGGCAAAGACTGGAAAGTCGTTCACCTGCACACTTCGCCCGATAGCCCGGATGCAGCGCGCCCCGTTTTTCCTTCTGAAAGAGAAAGAATCAGTAATTAAAATTAGAAAAAACAAAAGCTAAATTTTCTCCAAAATAACTTGAGCGACGGCGTGCTCGGTTGTGTGCGAGAGCGTGAGATGAATTTGATTAGCGCCGAGATTTTCTAAGATTTTTCGCGCCTCGCCGCGAATCTCCAAACTCGGAACACCCATTTCGTTTGATACAATTTCAATATCGTGCCACGTAATGCGTCCGCGCCAACCCGTTTTTAGAGCCTTCAAAAAAGCTTCTTTCGCAGCAAAACGAGCAGCATAAGACCGTGCGGAGGTCACGCCTTTGGCTTCGCAGTACGCGCGTTCTTTCTCGGTAAAAACACGCACGGCAAAACGCGGCGTTCTTTCGAGAGTTTCGCGGATGCGATAAACTTCTATAATATCTATTCCGATGGAAATAATCACAAAATCAGTTCAAGGTTCAGAGTTCAAAGTTCAAAGTTTTGATGAAGACCAAAGTTTAACCGAAAACGACTTTTATTGGCGAGAGAAGGACGGAGTAAAAGTTCTAATTTGTCGTGCTTTGGAAGAAAAAGGTTTTGTCAATGGCTTTTCGACCAGGCTCGGCGGGGTCAGTGATTTTCCAAAAGATTCTTTGAACCTAGCCGGTTATGATGAAGATTCGGCAGAAAATATCGAAGAAAATCGTAAGCGGTTTCTGCGCCTTTTCAACGGAGATTTTCAGCTTGCTTCCTGCTGGCAAATTCACAGCGCGGACGTGCGCATTGTAAAAACTTTTGAAGAGGTGACGAATGGAAACCACAAATTCGACGCGCTCGTTTCAAATTTAGAAAACGTTCTTGTCGGAGTCAAAACCGCCGACTGCGTGCCTATTTTGCTGGGTGATACTAAAACAAAAGCATTCGCGGCGATTCACGCCGGCTGGCGCGGGACGGTAAGTTCAATTACGAATAACACAATTAAAAAAATGCGCGCGCATTACGGCACAAATCCGAAAGATTTAATTTGTGCGATTGGTCCGGCGGCAAGCGGTAAAAATTACGAAATCGGGCAGGACGTAATTGACGCTTTCCGCGAGAATTTTCCGAAGTTTGAACTTCTTTTCACACTAACCCGCTCTGGTCACGCTCTTGTTGATTTGCCTTTAGCAAACCAAGAGCAACTCGTTTCATTGGGCGTTGTTCCGGAAAACATTCACGTTGCGCGACTCTGCACAATGGAGAGAACCGATTTATTTTTCTCCTACCGCCGAGAAAAAAAACTTTACGGCAAGACCGGACGCTTGATGTCGGTCATCGGGTTGAAGAAAATTTAGCCACGAATTACACAAATTATTTTTGTTTTCATTCGTGATATTTGTGTTATTCGTAGCTAACTGATTTTCTTTACCTTACCTGCGCGGTTAAAGTAATTTCCTTGTTCTTCGGCGGGTAGCAAACTTCGTCGGTACAAGCTTGATAACGCACAACGGCGCGAACTTTGACGGCATTTCCCTTATAATTTGCCGGAACAGAGACGTTAAAATTAAAGACGGCGCGATTTTCATAAACATTGAGCGTGTCTTCGGAAAAACCAAATTTGCGATTTTTTCCGCGCGGATACATCACCGCGCCGACTTTCGCGCCTGCCGCGCTGACCTTGACGGAGGTCGGGATAGCAAATTCGCTGTTCGGTCGGCTTGAGTTGACGTGCAGACCACCCGGAATATTTATCACAATCGTTCCCTTCGCCGCGCCGCCGCGTTTTACCGCGCCAATCGAGCCGCTGACCGTTTGAGCATTCACCGACGAGAAAACGCCCGCTACAAAGATAAAACTCAAAGAAAAAATTGCATTTAATAAAATTCTTTTCATAAATTCACTCGCAAAAATAGATTGATGTTAGATTGTTTTTTCAAGATGCTTTTATTTGACCGTAAAACTCTCAAGCATTTCACTTAGACGCTTGGCATATTCTTCCCTGTAATTTTCCAAAACGACAACTTGCAATTGATAAATTTTCTGCCGTTCGATGCTTTTAACGATTTTCCAAATCGAGAAAAACTGTACTTCGTTTTCAGATTTCCGACCTTCAATCAAAGAAATGTTTTGACCTTTATTTTTTGAAACATTTTCCGAAAGAATTTCACTGACGGATTTTTTAGTATTTTCGCAGGTTTCTTCAAAACTTGCCTGCGAAATAATTTTCAGATGCGCCGACATTTGATTGAACTCTTCCGCATCATTTTTACCAAACTCTTTTGAGTATGCCTCAAACGCAAACTCAGAATTTTCGTTCAAAGGATTAATCAAACCTTCGGGTTTTATAATTGTAAAATCTTTCTTGTCAATAACTTCTCGCTCAAAAGCGCTTGCCGCGCTCTTTTTGATTTTCGTCGAAACGAAAACCATCAAAGCAACCAGAGCAATACCAACAATTAGAATTTCCATAATCGGTTTCTAGCTTGAAATCTGGACTAAATTTGGCGCGTCCTTTGCAGCCAGTTGTCCGCAAGCAGCGTAAATGTCGCGCCCGCGCGGCGTGCGAATGTAAGCTGAAACGCCTTTTTCTTCTAAAATATTTTTAAAGCGGTAAATTTGTTCCCGCGTCGGCGGATGGTACTCAAGCGGTTCAGCCGAATTGTGCGCGATTAAATTGATTTTTACGCGGTTTAATTCGTGAGCATGGAGAAGACCCGCAAGTTCGCGCGCGTGTTCGTCCGAATCGTTAACGCCGCCCAGAAGTACATACTCAAAGGTAAAACGCTCGCCGCGCCGCAGAGATTTTTCAAATTCTTTGGCTGCCTTAAGTAATTCTTCAATCCGCCAACGCTTGTTGATCGGCATTAATTTATCGCGCAATTCGTCGTTTGACGCGGAGAGCGAAATCGCCAAGTGCGGGCGTTTTTCGAGTTTGGCAAATTCATAAATTTTCGGCACAATTCCGGCGGTCGAAACCGTCACGCGGTTCGGCACAATAAACAAACCTTCGGCGTCCGCCATCACTTCTAAGGCTTTTGTCAGATTTTCAAAATTCAAAAACGGCTCGCCCGCGCCCATTGCAACTAGATTCGTGCCGTGCGGAGTTTCCTGCCCTGCGCTATAGACGTCGTTGAGAACAATTATTATTTGCTCGACAATTTCTCCCGCAGTTAAGTTTCGCAAAAGACCGAGTTTCGCCGTCAAGCAAAAATCGCATTTGAGCGGACAGCCCGACTGCGATGAAAAGCAAATCGTGTCGCGGCTGTCAGTCGGAATAAAAACGGCTTCGACCGGGAAATTATCAAAAGTCTTCATCAAAAAGCGGCGCGTTCCGTCGATTGAAACATAACGCGATTCTACTTTTAAGGTTGATGCCGCGGCGGTTTCGTTTAATTTCTCACGAAACGCTTTCGGCAAATCGGTCATCTCATCGAAGTTTAGCAGACGCCTCGCGTGCAAGCCTCTGAAAATCTGTTGCGCGCGGTATTTCGGCGCCCCGATTCGCTCGATAAATTCGATTAGCTCGGATTTTGATAACCCGCTTAAATGAAGTTTTTCGCTTTTCACACTTTTATTTTAACGCATCTTTCGCTAAAAACGCACCAACGGCTTTTCTGTTAGTTTATGTTAAACTTTTGAAGAAACTTTTCACTGTAAAGATTTATGAATAATAAAACTCTGATCGGCGGCGCAATCGCTCTCGGAATCATCGCTTTGCTGATAATTTCCTGTCTCTGGGCGGGCAATAAAATTCGGGAAAGCATCAGCGGTACGAACAACAATGCTGACCCGACCGGAAGAGACGAAACTCAAAATCCCGGAGCAGGACAGCCCGCGCTGCCGATTACAAACGCGGAAGAAGCGCAGAGAGTTTACCTGGCGCTCGGCAATCCGAGCAACGCCGTCGCCAGTTCTTCGAGTTCCGACAATTTTCTGGTTGTCAGAAATGCTTACGCGCTTTCCTACAACAGCAGCAGGGGAATAGCAAACTGGGTGGCGTGGCGCATTTCGGAAAGCGATTTCGGTGCTGCCGGGCGGCAAAATAATTTTCGTCCCGATCCGGCTTTGCCAAAAAATTTGACGCGCGTTACACCGACCGATTATACGGGCAGCGGATTCGACCGCGGACATCTGTGTCCGAGCGCCGACCGTTCAAGTTCCGAACAAGCCAATAGTGAAACGTTTTTGATGACTAATATTGTTCCGCAAATGCCGGACTTAAACCGGGAGGTCTGGGAAAACCTCGAATCTTATTCACGCACTCTGGTAAAAAAAGGAAAAGTTGATTTATA
>JALZOH010000159.1 GCA_030857305.1 Acidobacteriota bacterium | reverse complement strand
ACTTTGGAACAGATGACAAATGAATATTGCATATTTCTCTGTCATCTTTTATCTCTCAACTGTCATCTATTCGGAAGAGAAAAATCTTTTTCAAATCAGAAAAATTCAATTGAAAGGATGAAAGGAAAATTATGTTCAAGAAAGTATGTCAAAAGTTAGTGACGAGCGTTTTGCTTGCCCTGTTTGTTTTTAGCATTGTCATCCCGCCTGCGACGCTGGCGATTTCAAAAGACGACGTTCGCATTGAGGCGCAAAAGTTTATTGACGAATACTCGATGGTGTGGACGAAGTTGCGTTACGAATCGTCGGAAGCCGAGTGGAAATCAAACACGATGATTGTCGAGGGCGACGACACCAATTCAAAAGCGACCGTTGCGGCGAACGAAAAACTCGTCGCTTTTACAGGCAGCAAAAAGAATATTGACGGCGCGACAAAATTTCTCAAACTAGAGAAGAATTTAACCCCGATTCAAGTCAAACAACTCAAGGCGATTCTTTATATCGCTGCGGCAAATCCGGAGATTGCCAAAGCATTAGTCAAGGAGCGCATTACCGCCGAAACCGCGCAGACGGAAAAACTCTTCGGATTTGATTTTAAGATTGACGGAAAATCGGTAACGACGAACCAGATTGATAAAATTTTGAAAGAGTCGAATGATTTAACCGAGCGACGTAAAGCGTGGGACGCTTCCAAACAAGTCGGCATCGGGCTGAAAGACGGGTTGGCGAATCTGCAAAGATTACGCAACGGAACGGTCAAACCGCTCGGCTATAAATCTTATTACAGTTATCAGGTTTCCGACTACGGAATGACGGCGGAAGAAATGCAGGGATTGATGAATAAGATTAACCGCGAACTGCGCCCGCTTTACCGTGAACTGCACACTTGGGCGCGTTACGAACTGGCGAAAAAATATAACCAGCCCGTTCCAGATCAGTTGCCTGCCGATTGGATAACGAATCGCTGGGGACAGGATTGGAGCGAGATGGTGACGGTTGAAGGAATGGACGTCAACGCCGCCCTCAAAAATAAATCGCCCGAATGGATTGTTAAAGAAGGCGAAAACTTTTACGTGTCTTTAGGTTTCCCGCGCTTGCCGCAGTCGTTCTGGGACAAATCGTCGCTTTATCCGCTGCCCGCCGATGCGAAATATAAAAAGAATAATCACGCATCAGCCTGGCATCTGGATTCGGAAAACGATGTTCGTTCGTTGATGTCGGTTGAGCCGAACGCCGAATGGTTTGAAACCTCGAATCACGAACTCGGACACATTTATTATTACATCAGCTATACCAATAAAGACGTTCCCGTATTGCTGCGCGAAGGCGCGAACCGCGCTTATCACGAAGCAATTGGTTCGATGATGGGACTTGCGGCGCTGCAAAAACCTTTTCTCGAAGCTCGTGGATTAGTTTCAAAAGACGCGAAGGTTGACCAAACGCAGCTGCTTCTTCGTGAAGCGTTGAGCAATGTTGTTTTTATACCTTTTTCCGCCGGCACGATGCCCGGATTTGAATACGATCTTTACGAAAAAAATCTGCCGAAAGACCAATATAATAAACGCTGGTGGGAATTGGTGAAGCAATATCAAGGAATTGTTCCGCCGTCCGACAGAAGCGAGCAATTCTGTGATGCCTGTACGAAAACGCACATCAATGACGACGCGGCGCAGTATTACGATTACGCGCTTTCCTACGTTTTGCTGTTCCAGATGCACGACCACATTGCCACGAAAATTTTAAAGCAGGACCCGCGGGCGACGAATTATTACGGCAACAAAGAAGTTGGTAATTTTTTGAAAAAGATTATGAGTCCGGGCGCATCGCGTGATTGGCGCATCGTGTTGAAAGAAACAACCGGTGAAGATTTGAGCGCGAAAGCGATGCTTCGCTACTTCGAGCCTTTAACGGAATACTTGAAAAAACAAAACGCCGGACGCAAATATACTTTGCCTGAATTGCCGACAAACTAAAAAACTTATAAAGATTTAGCTGCGAATAATACGAATAGCACGAATAAACATTAGAGATAATTAACAATAATTCGTGTTACTCGTGTTATTTGCGGCTAATTTTATTTTCCTCTTGAACTCTTAGTGACGTGTGGCAGAATAGATTTATAAGCAAAAGTGTAAAAGTTATTAAGCTAAAAAGCGTTGGTTTATTTAGTCGGTGAAAAAGTTTAAAATACGAGCAAAGGGAAATTATGAATACAGCAAAAACATTAGGCGAATTAAAAACGAATAAATATCAAACGCGTTCGGTCAAAGATGAAATGCGGGCGAATTTAATAAAAAAACTTCGGACGGGTGAAAAATTATTCAAAGGCGTTCTCGGTTATGAAGAATCGGTTGTGCCGCAAATCACGAACGCGATTTTAGCGAAACACAATCTCATTCTTTTGGGTTTGCGCGGGCAAGCCAAAAGTCGAATTATTAGGCAGCTAACTGAACTGCTCGACGAAGAAATTCCGATTATCGCCGGTTCGGAAATCAGCGACAACCCGTTCGAGCCGCTCTCGGCTTACGGCAGACAGCAAGTTCAAGAGAATGGCGACGAAACAAAGATTGATTGGGTGAAACGCGATTCGCGTTTTGTCGAAAAGCTCGCCACGCCGGACGTTACGATTGCCGACATTATCGGTGACATTGACCCGATAAAAGCTGCAAAAGGCGGTCATCTTTTGTCGGATGAAATGACGATTTTTTACGGACTGCTGCCGCGGGCGAATCGCGGAATTTTTGCGATCAACGAATTGCCTGATTTAGCGGGAAAAATTCAGGTCGGACTTTTCAATATTATGCAGGAAGGCGACGTGCAGATAAAAGGTTTCCCCGTTCGTCTGCCGCTCGATGTAATGCTCGTCTTTAGCGCAAACCCGGAAGATTACACGGCGCGCGGAAAAATTATCACGCCCCTCAAAGACCGTATCGGCGCGGAAATCCAAACGCATTATCCGAAAGACATCGGACTCGGAACTTCGATCACCAAACAGGAAGCGTGGACGGAACGCGATCTAGGCGACGGCTTCAATCTGGAAATTCCCGATTTCATTTCCGAAATTGTTGAACAAATCGCGTTTGAAGCCCGCGACGACCAACGGATTGACAAGCGTTCGGGCGTGTCGCAGCGCTTTCCAATTAGCGCCCTCGAAGCGGTTGTTTCAAACGCCGAACGCCGCGCTTTGATCACTGAAGAAAAAGAAATCGTGCCGCGCATCTCCGATGTTTATTCGGCTTTGCCTTCGATGACCGGAAAAATGGAGCTTGAATACGAAGGCGAGCAAATCGGCGCGCAGCGTCTGGCGAAGGATTTAATCAAACGCGCGTGCGGCGTGATTTTTGAAGGCTTCTTTCTGGGAATTGATTTTGAGCCAACCGTTCGATGGTTTGACGAAGGAAATAAACTTCTGCTTTCGGAAACGGCTTCGGCGGAAGAAGGCGTGATGTTGCTTGACGCCGTTCCCGATTTGATTGAATCAACCAGGACGACTCTGGACATTGAGCGCAAGAGCAATGCGAAACTTGTTTCGGCGTGCGAATTCGCGCTTGAAGGACTTTACGCGCACAACAAAATATCGCGCAACGAAGAAGGCGGTTACGAAGCCGTGACCAAAACACGGCGCGACCGGCGCGGAATGATTTACGAAGACTTAACCGATTTGGAAGGCTACAATTGAAACAAATTAAAAATTATTTTATGCGCTATTTTTTATTAATTTTACTGACGGCATCGTTATTTACTGCTTGCCAAAAGTCTCAAACACAAACGGAAACAGTTTCGGCTGATGCAAAACGCTACAACTTGAAAGGAAGAATTATTTCCGTCGATAAAGCGAAAAAGAAAGCGACCATCGCACACGACGAAATTCCGGGTTATATGGACGCGATGACGATGGATTTTCCGATTCGTGAAGACTGGGTGTGGGAAGATTTGACAAAGGACGCGGAAATTCGCGCCGACTTGGTGGTTGACAAAGAAGGTTACTGGCTGGAGAAAATCGGAATTGTCGCCGCGCCGAATCCAAATCAGCCGCCGCTTCCGCCGGCAAATGAAAAATTTGCTCAAATTGGTAAAGAAGTTCCAAGTTTTAATCTGACAAACCAGGACGGAAAAAAAATTTCGACGAAGGATTTTCGCGGAAAGGCTCTGGCGATTACGTTTATTTATTCGCGCTGTCCGCTGCCGGAATACTGTATTTTAATGTCGAAAAATTTCTCGGACATTGCCAACGGGTTGCAAGATAACCCCGAATTAAAAGATAAAATCCGCCTCCTCAGTATATCGTTTGACCCGCAAACCGACACGCCCGCTAAACTCAAAGAATACGGTTTGGGTTATTTTGGCAAAAACGCTAAACCGGATTTTACCGTCTGGCAGCTGGCAAGCGGCTCAGAAAAGGAAGTCAGAGAAATTGCCGACTTTTTCGGCTTGCGTTACCAGCTTAACGCCGATGACAAAACACAATTTGACCACTCGCTTCGCACAATTGTCATCTCACCCGAAGGAAAAGTTCAGGAAATCATTTCCGGCAACGAATGGACGCCAAGCGATTTACTGCGCGAACTGCAAGCGACTATGAAATAACGGGCTCGAATAAAATTTATGTGGAATTGAAAAATTAATAAAGAAAATAAGTTTTTCTAGAAAGATAACTTTAGTTTGACAGCCATTTTAGCAAACAGTAAAAAAGTTAGATTATACAAAAGATAATTCGGCTTAATACAAAGTTCGACGGCTTTCGTGAATTGTGAGGCTAAATTCTGAATACAGAATAGAAATGCCGATGGTTGAACCCTATTCAGTCTTCCGGCGTTTATTTTTATTTGCGGCGGGCGCGTTTCAGAATCCAATTTGAAATTGTTTCCAGCACTACTGGAGCAATTGTTTCTTCGATTTCGCCATACTCTGTCACCATTCCGGTTTGGCTCGTTTGGAATAAATGATTGAGTTTCGGGAAAGATTTGATTGTATAATCCCTGTTTTCTCCGCCTTTGAGCGCGGCGGCGATTAAATTCAGATTCTCCTTTGCTGAAGCCTGCAAATCGTTTTTGCCGTTAATTGCCAGCACCGGAATTTTTACTTTTTCGAGCGTCGGGTGCGGATTGTAAGCGATAAAATAACGAAACCACGCCGTCAAATATACCGGAATAATTTGTGATTCTATTCTGGCTTTAACTGGCGTGAACACTTTTCTTTGTTCCTCGTTCATTTCGCTTGATTGTTTGGCAATCGTTTCGCGGATGCGGCGATAATTCTTTTGTTTAGGATTTAAAGGAGAGGCAACTATTTGTTATATTAGGAAAGTTTGCGCCACGTCAACTCCGCCGTAGTGTGCTTTCTTGTGAAAATGGAGAAACTTTATGGAGGCGGTTCTTAAACATACATCAGCTCCGGGTGTCAGCGGTTTGGCGTTATTTCGGATGATGCCGGAGTTTAAGCGCGACACACTGCAAACTTTTGTCAATCTGGCTGACCGTTACGGCGACCTCGTTTGTTTTCGCGGACTGTGGACTTCGTTTATGTTGACAGACGCGCAACACGTCGAATACGTTTTGCAGACAAACAGCCGAAACTATCGCAAAGGCAAAAATTACAAGGAAGTTGCGGCGGCAACCGGAAACGGTTTATTTGTCAGCGAAGGCGATGTTTGGCTCAGGCAGCGTCGTTTGGCGCAGCCAGCTTTTCACCGTCAGAAAATTGCGTCGTTCGCCAAGATTATGACCGACTCGTGTGAGGCGATGCTCGAACGCTGGCAACCGCTTGCCGAGCGCGGCGTTCCCGTCGAAGTTGACGCGGAAATGCTGCGTCTTACTTTGGGCATTGTCGGAAAAGCTCTTTTCAGCCGCGACTTGAGCGACGAAGCCGACCGCATGAGTCAATCGTTCGAGGTTATTCGCAAACACACGACAAACCGCATTATGTCCGTCGTTAAGTTTCCGGCGAGTTTTCCGACCTGGGAAAACCGCCGCTT
>JALZOH010000158.1 GCA_030857305.1 Acidobacteriota bacterium | reverse complement strand
CCTTCAGCCTCTTTGACACCATTGTAAAGCCAATGTTTTAAGCGACTTTCTTCTTTGTTCTGCATTTATTAGATATCAAACAATAAAAGACCATAAACGCAAGTCATTACGTTTATGGTCTTGATAATTTATCAAAGCCAATGGCTTGTTCTTCCAAACGCCTACGAGGTTAGCTGACGGGCGAGAACAAAGGAAGTGTTCTTCATCTGAATAAAATGATTAGCCCCAAAATTTCGGTTCCCCCGCACTGCCAACTAGAAACGCAGTTTCGGCAAACAATTTGTCAAACCTGAAAATATACTCTTGTTAAAATATAATTGCAAGAAGCTAACACTCCTTCATTACAACACTAAGTTAAGTGGCAAAATCTTTTTCCCTCGTTAAATTAACAGGGCAACGTCTTCCACACCGTTGCCCTTTCGGTCACAAGTCCTCACCCCTTGTGACCAGATTGTTCACCGGGGAGGTGAACATTTATACATTATTCCTATTAAAGTGAAAATTGCAAATTCTAGTTTTGATATTTACTGATTTTACTCAGGGAGCAAAGAACTATTCCAAATATTAGAATAATTTTCCACCGTCAAACCGCCGGGAACATAATCTACCGAATCATTTTGATTCTGAACGTAAAAACTATATTCTCCGTTTACTGTTTTTGAGTCAACTCTAATTTCAAAGCTTATTACCGAAAGCTTATCTCCGTAATTATGCGCCGCGTAACTTTCAGGCACAACCGTAATATTCGGAGAATTGAAAATTACTTTGATATTTTTTACATTGAAATTTCTGCCGCCGACAAATATTGTATAAGAGTTTCCACTGTTGATTGTTACGGGAACAAGCGACAGTTGTCCGTTAAAGCCAATATACTGAATATTAAAATCTCTCGAGTTGTTTTTTAATTTTTTTACCAGATTGATAGATTTTCCCTGTATAACTTCTATATCAGCAATTTTTTCGGCGGAAAATAATTTATTGCTTAAACCGTTTTGTTTGGCATACACGGAATAATTACCTTCTCTTAACCCTTCAAAATTGAAGCTTCCGTTCACATCCGTTGCCACTCCGCCAAAAATACGGTTTGTCGAGGAGTCTTCGAGCCATACATCAAATTCTTTAGCCGGTTTACCACTAGATAAAATAAGCTTGCCATTAACTTTTCCGCAACAATTTTGCTCAGCGTCATTCGCGCCATAAAGTGCCCGAACGCCTGTAATATCATCTTCCGAAAGCGTTCGCGGGCTGAAGCTTTGTAAATTATAAACGCCATTCTTTCCCTGATGCGCATTCATCGTCGCGCCGATTACCAAAGAATGTTCTAAACCCAGAAGATGCCCGATTTCGTGCGTTATTGTTGATTCCAAATCAAAAGTGCCGATTGTTCCGTCAATCGAAAATTGCTGATAAGGATTCAACACAATGTCGGCTTCGCTGATCAAACCTCGGCGATTGAAAAAAGTGCGGGTGCGGGCTGAGATTTCTTCTGAATTATCTCCAAAAAGCAAAAGATTTTCCGGAGTTTGAGCAATGGTAATCAGGGATATGCCATCACCGACTTTTCCAATAGGACTGACGTTTTGCTTGTCCGTCCAACTAATTTCAAATTTTATATTGGCGATTTTTTCCCAATTTTCCAGGCTCTTAAGAATTGTATTTGCAATATCGCTGTCGGATTCAATGCTCTGATTTTGTTTGGTCAAAGAAGTTGAAAGAGATATAGGTATTTTGCCGGTTTTCCAACGCAGGCGAGCAGATTTTGTATCATCCGCAAATTGTAGCTGATAACCCTGAACGAAAAAATTAAAACTTCCCATCCAGAGTAAGACTAAAATTATTCTTATAATTTTTGACATTAAATACCGGGCAAATCCTGCTTAACTTTCATTTCTATATTATCTCTTCCTACATTTTCTAAATCCGCAAACCCAACGATTAAGAGTAAAATTACCAGTCCGAGGGTTGCCATCACATAAAGAAGAGCAATCTGTTCAAGATAAATTAAAACTCCAATTACGATTCCAATTAACATAAACCAAAAAAGAGCAATCGTTCGTCTGCTGTATTCACGCTGTTTTCCAACCATACTTATTCCTTTTTATTGTCTCTAATTTATTTTGAGAGGCTAATTTATTGATAACAGATTTTTCCCTCTTTGAACAATTAAAATTGAGGTTTTATTATAAATAAGTTTAATCAATCACTTTAATAGGCAAATTACCTGTACCTTTTTTATCAATATCGTTGTTTTTAAACTGAGGCAAGATTTTTCTTTTATCCAAACCCTTTTGACTAACTTCAACAACATCTAAAGGTTTTAATAAAATGTCTTCTTTTTGATTCAACTTGATTTTAGTCAGGTCAACCTCGATGATCTCAGTATTTCCCTTCTCCTTACGATATATGGTGACATTATGTTCATCAGCATTTTTTGATAATCCCCCGGCACTATCAATTGCACGCGTTAAAGTAACCTGAGAGCGAGATGAGATATTTGTGGGGTTGACGACACCACCGGTAATATATATCAGCTCTGCTTCAAAAACCGTAATGATGTCACCGCTGAAAATTTGTGGATTAGCTTCTTTTTTTCCATTTAATAAATTACTAATTTGAATATTTATATATTCCGACTCGCTATTATGACTAATCTCTACAAATTTTTCACTTGTTAAATTATCTGTATTACTGCCGGTGTTTTCTCGGTTAATTTTAGCCAAACAATTTAAGTGGCGAGGACGGAAAATTTGAATCTCCCCGCTTACTTTATCGGTTAACCCGCCCGAAGATATTATCAATTCATTTAAAAATACGCGACGTTTGATCTGAAATCTGTGAGGCGTTTTAACCGCTCCACTTAAAATAGAAAGCGGTCTGTTTGTTCGATCAAGAATTTTTACGATGACAATCGGGTCACGCAAAATTTTTTTGTATGATTCGGCGACAATCAGTGCGACATCATTTTCTGTCAAACAAAGAGCGTTGACTGGGTTTTCAACAAAATCAATTCCATTTAGAAAACCTTCGGGGTTGAGAGTTCCCCGCCAATCATAATTTACGCTTCCGACGACGTCGACATCGATTAAATCTCCAAAATGAATTAAATCCTCTTCATTTATTTGGTCAGGGGATTGTTTTTTTTGGTTTTCTTCGGCTAAAGGTGTTTGCGCAAATGTATAAATATGCCAAAGAAAAAGTCCGATCAAAAAATAAAAAAAATAATTCAACTTTCTATTTTTCATCCGGTTAATACTTATTTGACAAACTTTTTTGTTGTTTTTTAGAGCTTCGGGGCGGTTTTGCGGAAACCGTTCCCGGGACGGCAAAACCTGTAAATTGTAAATTGCAGCTGTCGCATAATAAATTGTATCTAAAAAATAATTTAGACCACAGAGGTGTTGGACGATAACCTTTTCGAACTCTTTTGCTATTGCATTTCGGACAACTTTGACTAATCATTTTTATATTCATTATTTACATTAATTTCATGCGAAAAACGCCTCGTTTTACTTTTCTTGTTTTTAACTTGACTAATCTTTTCAATTTCTTGATTGATACTCTCGGCTAAAGGTTGTCTTTCATCATTCGAGGCATTTATTCTCGACAAAAGAAAAAGCGCCTTTTGATATGAGCTTATTGCCTCGTCATAATCCATCTCGCCGGCTGCATGCTGCGCTTGTTCGATATGTTGCGAAACTTTAATCGAGACAATAAATTTATTTATTAATTCTCGAGAGTCAATAAGTTGTTTTTCGTCAGAGTAAAATTGTAAAGCAGACTCCAGAACATTCAAAGCCTTTTCAGCTTTCTCCATTTTATCGGAAGCGCTAAACAATCGATTAGCTTGTGAAGTTAACGAACGCGCTTGAATTTCAGCCCAGTTCAAGAGATGAAATTTGTGTAACTTTTGAATAGTATTTCGACCCTTTATTAAGGCTGCTATTCGCGGGGAACCGACACCGACGGTTTTTAGCTCTTTATTATTCAAGGAAAGATACTCGTTACAGGCTTGGAAAACTTCGAAATGCCCGTCAGGCAGATTTGATAAAATTTTGGCAGCTTCCGACATTTGCCTAATTTTTGCAATGATTCCAGTATTTTTTTCAATCGTTAGCTTTCCATCTCTCAAATCACTTTTTTGTTTTACTTTTGAGTTCGCCAAATTATCATCAAGTCTTTTCTCGATTAATAAATAACGCTTTCTTAATTTTTTTAATAACACTTCCCGCAGGAAAACTCCGCTGAGAGTAAATGAAACGGAGACAATTGTCGCTGACAACCAGGGATTTTCTTCATCGCCTTCCGACAATATTGCCCAGATAACAAAAAAGATAACAATTGTTACAGCCGCCACCGACAAATAATAATTTTGTGCAGGAAACCAAAACGGACGGTTATATTTTGATAAAGCATATCCGTCATTTCTCGGTGAAAATCTTTGTATTTGATTCGCTCCGTTTGCTCTTCTAGCCAATTTTACTCCTACAATATTTGCCGCCTGCTCATCTCTTACTACTTGAATGAAATTCTAATATTAATAAATAGTTAAATTTTATTGCTAAATTGTCAATAAATAATCTTGTTTAGGCATAAATAAGCTTTGAGCTATATTTTTCCGTCTCGTGTAAAAAGCTTGCCCGATTTTATTAAAAACCAACTCAAATTTTGAACATTCCTGTTTGTAAAAATTACACTGCCAATTTACTTTTTTTTAATATTTGAGCGAGATCTGAAAAGCAGGTTACATTTCGGGCTGAATTGTTGCCCGGAAGAAATCGTTTAGAAAGAAATTTTATAATTCAAAAAAAATTAAAAAAGTTACAAATTGTTTAATATTCACGAATTATTAAATATCCTAAAAATCATACACTTTTCCAACTTCAAGAATCTTCAAATTTTCATTTTTCAATTCTTTTATTTCTCGGACGATTTGATCTCGGTACATTGGTTTGAGATTAATAATATAAACAAGGCAATTTGAGTGTTTAAATTTTTTCAGTTCCTTTTCTAAAATTTGCGGAGTCAGATGGTGTGAGGCATCGGCTAAATTACGAAGTTCATTAGGAAACGCGCATTCGATGAAAACAGTTGAAAGAAATTTTTCGGTATTGACAACTTCCCAAAACTTGCTCGTTTCAGCCGTATCTCCGCTAAAAGCGACAGTCGACTTTCCATTTGAAATAACAAACCCGACAGTTTGAACTTGATGATTGACTTCAATCGCTTTAATCGACAAATTATTAATCAGAAATTCCTTTTCAATTTCAAACGGAAAATAATTTAGCACTTTTCCATAGCCGTTTTTTAGTTCGGAAAATTTCGGGTAAATTTCCCAATTAAAAATGTCTCTCTCTAATATGTCAATTACCTTTTGTGTTGCATATACGCAAATCGGCTTTTTAAGAGTAACAAATAAATCATCAATAAAAAGCGGCAGACCGGCAATATGATCGAGGTGAGCGTGCGTTAAAACAACATCGCGAATTTGCTTTTTTTGCACTTCACTTGTTGCTATCGCCAAACTTCCGGCATCGATAGCCAGGAAATCATCAATTACGAAACATGATAAGTGCTGTTGCGCGGAGGCTAAACCGTCACCATTAAAACTGCTTGGTAGTAATTGAAACTTCATTAATTAAAAATTTATTTCGCGCAGAATTGTGCGCAAACATCTTTGATTTGCTACCTTATCTTCTTATTTGAAATTTTATCACAAATTAAAATACTAAAATTTTCTTTGTAACATAAAATACCTTTTGAGCAACTTTTATACTAAAAAGGAGATTGTCAAAAATGACAATCTCCTTTTAGTAGGCGGTGTATTATTTTAATAATCTTGTATCACTTGTTTACATTTCGCTCGTCTTTGGTTGAGAGGAAAATAAAATCTCAAATGCTTTTTTGGTTTCTTCTCGGCGACGATGGTGAAAATCATTTACCCAACCGGTGACGGTTGAAACCATTTCTCGTGCGGCTTGTTTAGTGCTTACCTCAATTA
>JALZOH010000157.1 GCA_030857305.1 Acidobacteriota bacterium | reverse complement strand
TTTTTGTCCGGCAAGGTTTTTCTGATAAATTCTTCTGTTTTATTAATATAGGCTTGCTGATTTTCAAATTCGCGTTTTTGCTGTTCGCGTCTGAGCTCTCTTTCAATCAGAAATGCCGAGTAATTCCCGACATAGGAGAAAGCCTTACCTTGCTCGATTTCGATCACCTTGCGGCAAGTGCGATCAAGAAAATATCGGTCGTGGCTGATAATTACATAAGACTTCTCATAGGTTTGCAAAAAATCTTCAAGCCACTCAACCGCGTTTACGTCAAGATGATTGGTTGGTTCATCAAGCAGTAAAACATCCGGATTCGATAACAGCAAGCGCGCCATCCCCAAACGGTTTTTTTGTCCGCCCGAAAGATTTTTTGTTTCCATATCCCAGTTTTCCTTTGTAAAACCGAGACCTAAAAGAATTGATTCCGCTTTAGCCGTGTATGTAAAACCGTCGGCGTGTTCAAATTCCGTTTGCAGTTCAGCATATTTTTCGAGAACTTCTTCGGTCGCATCGTCAACCATCTGCAATTCCAAAACACGCATTTCGGCTTCGATGTCGTGGAGCCTTTGAAAAGCTGAAAGCGCAGCGGTATGAACCGTTTCATTTTCCGTAAAATCAACGTGCTGTTCCAGCAAACCAATCTTTAAGTTATTAGCCTTAAATATTTCGCCTGAATCCGCTCCTTCTTCTCCGGTGATCAAGCGAAAAACTGTTGTTTTACCTGCGCCGTTGCGTCCGACAAGACCAATTTTTTCGTCCGGATTGACCTGAAAGGAAAGTCCGCGCAATATTTCTTTTCCGCCGTAGGACTTATAAACTTCTGCTAATCTAAACAACATTTCCTTTAGTTATCTCAAAAAAGCAGCGAGCAACAAACTTTGTTACTCGCTGCGCCTTCTTATTTTTAATTCCTGCTTACCTGCCGCGGACGTTGGCGTTTATCGCAGGTTTAGCCGCTGCGTTAGCATTGGTATTTGAATTAGTATTTGAATTAGTATTCAAATTGCTGTTGCCAAAATTATCGGCATTTGTATTCGTTGTATTAGTATTTGTGTTTGCGGCAGGCGCATCAGCCCCGGCAGGGCGCGCACCGCTCAACTCATTTGGATTTTCAACAACTTTTTTTGCCAGAAAATTTTCAATCTTCGCTTCATTCATCGCCATTGCTTGATAAGAAGCGGCAAGCAGCTCTTTACGAGCGTTTATCAAGGAATCCGTTACTTGACCGCGAATTCCGGGACTTTCAAGCGTTAAATTTTCGTCCTTATCGCTTCTCTCTTGCAATTTGAAGATATAAAACTTTCCCTGAAACGGGGTTGGTAATATTTGTCCGACTGTAAATTTAGGATCCATCAGCGTGGCAACTACTTGCGGAGGAAAGCTCTGCCTCATTTCTTCTTCGGAAACATATCCCAAATCACCGCCTTGAAGCCGGCTCTGGTCTTCGCTTTTTTCACGCGCGACAGTTGCAAAATCTATGCCTTGTCTTAATTGACCGATAATTTCATTTCCGACCCGAACCGCATCAACTTCAGTCTTGGTCGGGTCGCCCTCACCGTTATTAGCCGGGTCAACGACGATTGCAGCAAGCTTCACGCCCTTTTTCTTGATAAAGGCTTGCGGGTTGCCGTTATAAAAATCCTCAATTTCCTTATCTTTCGGCGGTTCGATTTTGCCGGTTATATTGTCAATCAACTTTTTGATAGCAAGATCTTTCTTAATTTTTTCTCGCAGAGAAGCTTCCGTCTCGCCTGCTTCTTTTAATCTCTTATCAAATTCTTCAGCTGACATACCCCTTGAAGTTTTTTGTTTGTTAAGCTCGATAGTAACATCCTCGTCTTTCGGAACAGCGCCTTCTTTTTCAGCTTTTTGGAACATTACTTCCTGCTGAACCAAACTTCCAAGCGCCTGAAGCCGCAACTGCGCCAGTTCAAGCGGAGAAAGTTTTGATTCCTGCCCTTGAGCCTGCTGCTTGACGGCACGTTCGACTTCTTCGAGTTTAATAGCTTTTCCATTAACGGTAGCGGCGGTTTCATTTGATTGTCCGCTGCCAGCGGTTGACGAATTAGTGCTGCCGATACTTGAACAGCCCGAAAAAATAACGGTAAAAATTGCAAAAAAAGCAATCGTAAAAATCTTAAAATTAGGTTTCTGCACTATGGCTTTTACTCCTTAAAAATTAACAATGTCTATTATTACTTGACTTAAGTTAAACTTATTTGATATAAATCTTGTTTTTGAGTTTGTCAGGCAAACTCTTTTCACACTACCTCGTTTTTATATTTTGGAGGCAAATACTATGGCTAAAAGATGCGCCGTCTGCGGCAAAGGTCCGCAATTTGGAAATAATGTTTCACACGCGAATAATAAAACTCGTCGCCGCTTCAATCCGAACCTGCAACAAATTCGTGTCCAGCTTCCCAATGGCGGAAGTGACCGACAAAAAGTTTGTACTCGTTGTATAAAATCAGGTAAAATTATCAAAGCGGCGTAACCTTTTTAGAAACAAAATTTGTTTATACAGTTGCCAAACACACAAGTTTTCTTTCGGCATTTGGCTTTTTGTTTTATAATTTAACAATAAAAAAAATTTATTTTATTTCTTGCCCATTTCCCTTTTTTGCAAAATGGTAAATTTTAAATGATCGCGATGCAATCGATTTCAACGCGCGTATCCCTCGGCAGTCTGGCGGCTTGAACAGTCGCTCGCGCCGGTTTATTTTCACTAAAAAACTCGGCGTAAACTTCATTCATTTGTGCAAAATCGTTCATATCAACCAAAAACACAGTAGTTTTGACAACATTTGCCAGACTGCTTCCTGCCGCTTCAAGCACCGCGCTTAAATTTTTCAAGACTTGTCTGGTTTGTTCCGTAACTTCTTCTGAAACAAACTCACCCGTTGCCGGATCAATCGGAATCTGCCCGGAACAAAAAACAAAGTTTCCGACTTTTACAGCTTGCGAATAAGGTCCGATGGCGCTTGGTGCATTTTCAGTGGAAATTGTTTCTTTCACAATAAATATTGCCTTCTATTGTTTTATTATTCGAGCAAAAGGCGAATTCTAGCAGATATGGGGTAAAATTCCAAATTCCGGATTCCGAATTTCAAAAATCGAATAATATTTACCAACTAATTTGAACTCTGAAAATTAAAATCCGAGGTTTCTACAAATTCAGTCGTTCGACGGCAATCACGCCCGGAACTTGTTCAACCGAATTAACAACTTTATCAAGATGTTTTTTGTCGAAAACTTCGATAGTTATCTCAATCATTCCTTGATCGTCTTTAGAAATACTGGCTCGCGCATCACGAATACCGGTTTTAATATCGGCGATGGCGTTGGTAATGCCTGCCAGCATTCCTGTTCTGTTTTCAGTAGTTGCAAGAAGACGAACCGACTGAATGTGTTTTGAATCGTTTTTCGCCCACTCGACCTCGACAATGCGCTCTCGATTGACCATCAACTGAGCAACATTTTTGCAATTTTTGTTGTGAACGACAATACCTTTGCCGAGTGAAATATAACCGATTATATTTTCGCCGCTCAGCGGGTTGCAGCAACGCGCGCGAACGGTCAGCAAATTATCGACCCCCTTGACAATAATTGCATCATCACCAAGACCGATAAATTTTTTGACAGCTTTCATACCGGTTTGAATCCGTGTTTCTTCTTTCTTTTCCGGATCCAAAGCGGCGAATTTTTCGGCGCCTAGAAACTTTGCCAAAATATTTCTCGGCAAAGTTTTACCATACCCCATAGAAGCAAGCAAATCTTCTGTTCTTCCTAAACCATACTCGTTGGCGATACGTTTTAATTCGTTTTCATTGTTGAGCAGTTTTTTCGGCGAAATACGAAATTTATTAAGCTCCTTTTCAAGCAGTTTGCGCCCGATATCAATTGACTCGACGCGTTGTTGTTCGGAAATCCAATGACGAATGCGGGTTTTAGCACGAGAAGTGACGACACTATTAAGCCAGTCACGCGAAGGTTTAGAGTTAGGAGTCGTTAAAATTTCAACCACATCGCCATTTTGCAGTTCTGTTTTAAGCGGTACAATTCGACCTTTTATCTTAGCTCCGGTGCATCTGTCGCCGACTTCAGAGTGGATTGCATAAGCAAAATCAATCGGCGTCGAACCCCGCGGCAATTGAATAATTTTGCCGAGTGGCGTAAAAGCGTAAACGTCTTTCGGATAAAGATCGAGCTTTAATGATTCGATGAAATCTTCGGAATCTTCGTCTTCGGTCGAATTTTCAACCAATGGGAGAAGAAGCTTTTCGACGGTTTTTCGCAGTTCATCGAGGCTTTCATCATCATCTCGTTTTCCGAGTTTGCTTTCCTTATATCTCCAGTGTGCCGCAACGCCTTCTTCTGCCGTTTGGTGCATTTCCTGGGTGCGAATCTGGACTTCAAACGATTGTCCGTTTTCTCCGATGACGGAAGTATGAAGCGATTGGTATAAATTATCGCGCGGTATGGCAATCCAATCCTTAAATCGTTCGGGAACAGGTGTCCAGATATCGTGTATAACGCTGAGCGCGACGTAACAATTCTTCTTTTCGTTGGTGGTTATTACTCGTGCGGCAATTAAATCGTAAACTTGTTCAATATTGATTTTTTGTTTCTTCAGTTTTTTCCAAAGTGAAAACAGACGTTTGACCCGACCCTGTATTTCTACAAACGGAACGTCGTTTTCACCCAGACGCTCTCTAATAATGTTAGTAATTTCTTCGAGCGTCGCCTCCAGTTCGGG
The DNA here is from genome assembly GCA_030857305.1 of Acidobacteriota bacterium. Taxonomy (GTDB): domain Bacteria; phylum Acidobacteriota; class Blastocatellia; order Pyrinomonadales; family Pyrinomonadaceae. The sequence goes on along the minus strand of JALZOH010000157.1, from coordinate 1,281 downwards.
TCGCCGCGCATCGACTTCGGTTGAGAGTTTTTTATATTCCTGCGGGTAAAGGTTCTGAAACGATAAGTCTTCGAGTTCACTGCGAATCTTACCCATCCCCAAACGATGCGCGATCGGAGCGTAGATATCTAAAGTTTCCTGAGAGATACGGGCGCGTTTTTCAGGTTTTAAAAACTGCATTGTGCGCATATTGTGCAGGCGATCGGCTAACTTAATGAGCACTACGCGTACATCCGTGATCATCGCTAAAACCATTTTGCGAACATTTTCGGCTTGCTGCCGTTCTTTCGATAAATTGCTGATGTGCGCAATTTTTGTCAATCCGTCAACCAGACGCGTAATTTCATCACCAAAATACGACCGAATTGTTTCAAGGTCAACCAATGTATCTTCAACGACATCGTGCAGAAGCCCGGTCGAAACACTCGTTTCATCAAGTCGCATTTCAGCCAAAATATTCGCTACCGCCAGAGGATGCACCAAATACGCCTCACCCGAAGCGCGTTTTTGTCCGCGATGATGCAATGCAGAAAACAAATATGCCCGCCGAATCAAATCAATATTTGATTCCGGACGATTACTTTCTACTTTTTGGATGACATCTTCAATGCGAATCATAATTTAGAATGCTTTTTAATGTGATTTATAACAAAACTTTTACCGATAGTTAAAACCGATTGTTAATATATTTTTTATTTTCATCCTATCTCAAAAATATTGAAAGAAACTTTTGCGTTACTTTGCGTTACAACATGTAGTAAAAAAAGCAACGCAAAGAGCGTGAAGGTTTTCGCAGAGGACGCAAATTGATTTTTGAGATAGCTTCTCTTAATTTTTTGATGTCATTTTCTAAATTTTAGTTTTCGTTCAAAATAAAAAGGTGATACTCAATTGAAATATCATTGAGTATCACCTTCTAAAAAGTTTCACAAGCAAAAATTACTTTTTATTTTTGTTTGCCGCTTCTTCCTTAGCCTTTCGCTCAGCTTCCTCAGCATCCGCCTTATCTTTTTTAATTTTAGCCAACTCGGTAAATCTTTCTTTCGCTTTTTCAGCGTCGGCTTTTAATTTTTCTTTCAATTCATTATTGCCTTCCATTTCTGCAATTCGCATTCGCTGAATCAACATATTCGCTTTATAAGACCATACTGAATCGCTGTTCGGATCAAGTTCGGCAGCTTTATCAATGAATTCACTTCCCTTTTGAACACATTGCTTTAATTGTTCAAGATCAGCCGGATTTTGTGGTTTCAAAAACTGATAAGCAGGTTTGCCGTCTTT
>JALZOH010000156.1 GCA_030857305.1 Acidobacteriota bacterium | reverse complement strand
AACGCTTTCTTTGACCCGCTCAATGGTGATGTTTTGATTGCCGACAATGATAATGTTTCGGTTGACGGCGCGGGCGTTCTCGGAGTTTTGGGAACACCGCGTTTTATGGCTCCCGAAATCGTGCGCGGCGAGGCTGTGCCCAGCACACAGACCGATTTGTTTTCGCTCTCCGTGCTGATTTTTTATATGCTGATGGTCGCGCATCCGCTCGAAGGCAAAAAAGAAGCAGCGATAAAAGCGCTCGATTTGCCCGCCATGACAAAACTCTACGGCACCGACGCGCTTTTTATCTACGATCCGAACGACGATTCCAACCAACCCGTCCCCGGCATACACGACAACGCCCTTGCCTTCTGGCGAATTTACCCGCAATTTCTGCGCGATATTTTTATCCGCGCTTTTACCAGCGGTTTGCGCGACCCGGTTAACGGGCGAGTTCGTGAAAGCGAATGGCGCGGTGAAATGATTCGTCTGCGCGATGCGATTTTTTATTGTCCGCACTGCTCGCTCGAGAATTTTTATGATTCAATCGCGCTTAAGGCAACCGGCGGAAATCCGGGACTTTGCTGGGCATGCGCCGCGGCGCTGCAGCTTCCGCCGCGCATCCGCATTGGCAAATCGGTTGTCATGCTGAATTACGACACGCATCTGTTTCCGCATCACATTGACGACCAGAAAATGTACAATTTCTCAGAACCGGTTGCGGAGGTCTCAATTCATCCGACCAACCCGAATATCTGGGGACTTAAAAATTTGTCAAAAGACAGATGGGTTGTCAACGCTGTCGATGGCTCGGTCAGAGATGTCGAGCCGGGACGCAGCGCAACGCTGGCAGTCGGTAATAGAATTCAATTTGGTAAAGCTGAGGGCGAAATTAGGATGTAAAATATTGAATATAGTTTTTCTAAGTGATCTTCAAATAAAAGGTTAACGACTTTTTTAGCCATTAAACTCGAGCAGCGCGAATAATGTCGGCAAATACTCCGGCAGCTGTGACGTCGGCACCGGCACCGGCTCCTTTAACAACTAAGGGTTGCTCCGGATAACGGTTTGTGTAATACAAAACCGCGTTATCTTTTCCGGAAAGATTTGCAAAGTTGTTGTCTGAAGCGATTTGCTGCAAACCGACACTCGGTTTTCCGCTTTCAAAACCGGCGATGTATTTGAGCGCTAAGTTTTCGCGTTGCGCTTTTTCCAGCATTTGCCGAAAATGAGTTTCGTGACGCTCCATTTCTGTGTAAAAATCCTCGACGCTTCCTTCAAAACAGGAAGCGGGTAAAAACGGCGTGTTTTCGACGTCTTCCATTTCAAGTTCATATCCGGCTTCGCGCGCCAAAATTAGAATTTTGCGAGCAACGTCAGTGCCACTCAAATCAAGTCTCGGGTCGGGTTCGGTAAAGCCTTCGGCTTGCGCCTTGCGAACAATCGAAGCAAATGTTCCGGAGCCGTCATAATGATTAAAAACAAAATTAAGCGTTCCGGAAAGAACCGCTTCGATGCGATTAATTTTGTCGCCGCTGCGCAATAAATCGTTGAGCGTGTTGATGATTGGAAGCCCTGCGCCGACGTTGGTTTCAAACAAAAATGCCGTGTTAAACTCACGCGCCAAATCTTTTAAGCGCAGATAATCTTCATAAGCAGCGGAACAGGCAATTTTGTTGCAGGCAATTACCGAAACGCTTTTGGCAAGAAGTTTTGGATAAATATCCGCGACTTTCCGGTTAGCCGTCGCGTCAACAAAAATCGAATTACGCAAATTTGTCTGCAAAATTAAATCAGTAAACTCAGCTAAATTCATCGGTGGCGCGGCGGACAAAAGCGCAGGCAAATTTTCGAGCTTGATGCCTTCTTCATCAAAAATCATTTGACGGCTGTTGGCGACGCCGACTACGCGCAAATTTAGGCGGAGGTTTTGTCGAAGATATTCACGCTGCTGCCGAATTTGTTCGATTAATTTACTGCCGACCGTGCCGATTCCGACAAGAAAAATATTTACTTGTTTCGTTCCGCCCGAGAAAAACTCTTCGTGCAAAGTATTAATCGCCTTTTTGACATCTTTGGAAGAAATAATCGCTGAAATATTTCTTTCCGAAGAACCTTGCGCGATAGCGTGAATATTGATACCGTTGTGTCCAAGCGTGCCGAACATTTTACCACTGATGCCCGGATGATTTTTCATATTTTCGCCGACCACGGCTAAAATTGATAAATCATTTTCAATCTTGAGCGGTTCGATTTTGCCGACGCTAATTTCATAGACAAACTCAGCGTCAACAATTTCTTTGGCAATTTTGCTGTATTCCTCTTCAACCGCCACGCAAATCGAGTGTTCCGAAGAGCTTTGCGTAATCAAGACGACATTGATATGAGCTCGTGAAAGAGCATCGAAGAGCCGCTTTGAAAAGCCCGGAATACCGACCATTCCGCTGCCTTCAAGACTCAAAACGCTAATCTTAGAAATGCTCGAAATGCCTCGAATCGCTTCTTTCTCAAGCGTCGTTTCAGCTTCAATCAAGGTACCAAAATCTTCGGGCGCGAAAGTATTTTTGATCCACACGGGAATTCGCTTATTCATTACCGGCTGAATCGTCGGCGGATAAATCACCTTCGCGCCGAAATGCGAAAGCTCCATCGCTTCCTGATACGAAATATGTTTGATGTTACGGCTGGTCTGCACAAGCCTTGGGTCAGCTGTCATCATCCCGCTTACATCCGTCCAAATCTCTAGAATTTCAGCATTAACCGCCGCCGCCACAATTGAAGCGGTATAGTCAGAGCCACCACGCCCGAGCGTGGTTGTCGCTCCGCTTGCATCCGAAGCAATGAAGCCGGGCAAAACAAAAAGTTTTGAAGCCGTTGAGTCGAAGTAACTTTTGATTTGTAAATTTGTCGCTTGAAAATCAACCGCCGCAAAACCAAATTTTGAATCGGTTCGGACGAGTTCCCGTGTGTCCTTCCAAACATTTTCGATTTGAAACGAGTTTAGTTTTGCCGCAAGAATGTTTGACGACAAGATTTCGCCGAAACTGACAATCCGGTCGAGCGTTCGCGTGGTTAATTCGCGTAACATAAAAACGCCTTCACAGAAACTTTCGAGTTCGTTCAGACGCTTTTTAAGAAAACTTAAAATTGAACTATGCAGAGAGATCGGGATTAGCTCCCGCACAATTTCAAAGTGTTTGTTTTCAATTATTTTAATTTTTTCGCGGAATGCACCGTTTCCTTTTTCGGCGTCGCGTCCGACATCAATCAAAGCGTCGGTTGTTCCCTGCACTGCCGACAGAACCACGATACAAACATCTTTTGCGACAGCTTCTGTAATTATTTCAACAACTTTCGCAAAACTCTCCGCGCTTGCGACCGAGGAACCGCCAAATTTCAAAACTTTCATTTTCTTAAAATCTATTCAAAATATTATTAAATTTTACTGAGCAAAATATCTTTTAAATCGTCGTAATTAACCTTCATTTCAGTGCTTTGCTTTGGTCGTGATAACAGTTCCTCAACAGCAACAGGCATTTCACCAAATGTCCCAAGGATTTGTTTAACCGAATCAAACTTGACCGGATGCGCTGTAGCGAGAAAAAAACCTTTGTCATTTGGGTTCTGTTCCAGATATTTTTCGAGCGCATAAAAGCCAACCGCGCCGTGCGGATCTAAAACATAATCGTGTTTTTTATAAACTTCACGCATCGTGTTCGCCGTCATTTCGTCCGACACGCTGACCGCTTCCATTTTCTCGCGCAATTTGTTTGAATCGTCATTAAAAAGTTTTAAGATTCTCACAAAATTACTCGGATTGCCAACGTCCATCGCGTTAGAAATGGTTGAAACCGAAGTTTTTGAAACCATTTCTCCGGTTTGCAAAAAGCGCGGCACAATATCGTTGGCATTGCAGGCAGCGATAAATTTGCCGGCGGGCAAACCGGAAACGTGCGCCAGCAACCCTGCGCAAATATTACCGAAATTGCCGCTCGGCACGGAAACAACTGGGGCATCTTCTCCATCCCATTGCTGGAGCGCGTAAAAATAATAAAATTGCTGCGGCAGCCAGCGCGCGACATTGATTGAATTAGCCGAGGTTAGAAAAACCTTTCTTTTAATTTCTTCGTCGGCAAGCGTTTTTTTGGCAAGCATCTGACAATCGTCAAAAGTTCCTTTAACTTCGAGCGCGGTAATATTTTGTCCGAGTGTAGTTAACTGCAGCTCCTGAACTTTGCTTACTTTTCCCGACGGGTACAAAATAACGACTTCGACATTTTCAGCGCCGAGAAAACCGCTGGCGACCGCTCCGCCCGTGTCGCCGGATGTAGCAACGATAACAATTGTTTTCTCGCCTTTTTGAACGGAAAAATACTGCAAGCAGCGGCTCATAAATTTTGCCCCGACATCTTTGAAAGCGAGCGTCGCACCGTGAAAAAGCTCGAGTGCGTAAATATTTTCGGTTATTTTGATAAGGGGAAAATCAAAATCGACGGTTTCCTCGCAAATTTGAAAAAGTGTTTCGTCGGGAATGGTTTCGCCTGTAAACGGTCGAATAACTTCAAAAGCAATTTCGGCTTTCGATTTATTTTTCAGATTGGGTAGTAAATCTGCCGGTAAAGTTAGAATTTTTTCGGGAAAATATAATCCTTTGTCAGGCGGTTGACCTTTTAAGGTTGCTTCTCTAAAAGAGACGAAATCAGATTTTCCACTTGTGCTAATGTACTTCATGCGATAAAAACAAGGGCGAACGAAAGTTTCAAAAATTTCAGTCTAATCACAACTCGAGACGGTTTATCATAAAACAGTTTGAATACTTTGAGAAACTTTCATAATTTGAATTTATGAAAAAAGTCAGCGTTTTAGCTCCGGCAACTGTTGCCAATATGGTTTGCGGATTCGATATTCTGGGTTTCGCACTGGACGAGCCGAGCGATTTGATGACCGTTCGAATCATCAACGAAAAGAAAATCGAAATCATTCATCGAGACGATTTTAATTTACCGACAGAAGCGACCAAAAACGTTGCCGGAGTCGCGCTCCTTGCGATGCTCGAAAAAATCGAGGAAAACATCGGCTTTGAAATCAAGATTACAAAAAAAATTAAACCCGGAAGCGGTATCGGTTCGAGCGCGGCGAGCGCAGCGGGAGCAGTCGTTGCCGCCAATCATCTTCTTAATAATCGTTTTACAAAACCTGAATTAATCGAATTTGCAATGAGCGGTGAAGAACTGGCGAGCGGCTCAAAACACGCTGATAATGTGGCGCCGTGCGTTTTAGGCGGAGTAATTCTGGTTCGTTCAAACGAGCCTTTAGATGTTATTAAACTTGATTTTCCGGAGCTTTTCGTCACGATTGTTCACCCGCAAATCGAAGTAAAAACGTCGGATGCGCGCGAAATTTTGAAGCAGCAAGTTTTACTCAAAGACGCCATCAAGCAATGGGGCAACGTCGCCGGACTGGTTGCCGGTTTGATGAAGAAAGATTACGAATTAATTTCGCGCTCGCTCGAAGACCGAATTATCGAGCCAACGCGCAGCATCTTAATTCCAAAATTTGACCGTATTAAAACAGAAAGTAAACGAGCAGGAGCCTTGGGCGGCGGCATCTCCGGTTCAGGTCCTTCAATTTTTATGCTCAGCCGAACCGAAGAAATTGCCCGAACGGTCGAAGATGTGATGCGGCAAAATTATCAAAATATCGAACTTGAGTTCAACATATACGTCACGAAAATCAATTCAAACGGTGTCTCAATTGTTTAGAGGAATTATTATTGAAGGATGAAAGGCTTTTCCGCCAAAAGTCGAAGAGAAAACTGGAACTTGGAAGCCGAAACATTGACAAATAAGTTGTTTTCTAAAAATATTTTTGAGCTATAATCTGTTAAAAACCGTTGGAGGGTTTTTAATGAACGAAATTTTAGTTTATCTCTATGACGAAACCGGGCGTAGAGAGGATATTACACTCGATGAAAATATTATTGATAACTTGAATGACCGGCAACTTTTGTGGATAAACGTCTTGAAGCGAGATGAGGAGCTAATTAAGCAGGTTACAAC